>CALXAS010000026.1 GCA_944386315.1 uncultured Clostridia bacterium
TATTTCTCTATTTTCATAATCTTGATAATGATAACATTTAGCATTAAAACTATCTACATATATTTTTAAGTCCCTTTCTACCATTGCTTCAAATAAAAATCCAAATGTTTCTAAATTATTAATAAGTTTCTCTTCTTCTTTTATATTTAATAAAGAACATGCTATAGAAGGATCAGCAAAATGTCTTTTTTCTGATTGTTTTACTCTTATAGAAGAACGAATATTAGTAGAAAATGGCTCGTCATTATCTAATAAATACAATTTATCCAATGCATTTAAGTATGACGATAATGTATCTATATCTATATCTTCATTGTCCACTTCGCTAATATCTTTTTTTAATGTCATATTGGATACTGTTGTACTTTCATTTCTAGCTAATGACTTTAACAGTAACTTTACTTTGTGTTTATCTCTATTTACTCCGTCTAATCTAATCAAATCATCGTCAATAATGAGTTTTATATATTCTCCTATTGCTTCACTAGCATCCTTAGGAGAATAGTCTATATTTCCAGGCCATCCTCCTCGAATAATCAAACCTGCTAGACGTCTTAAATCTACCTCACCTGTTAATTTTTGTTTTAGGTTATTATTACATAATTCTTTTAGTGATATATCTCCTGTAGAATCTCCTGACTCAAATAAGCTCATAGTTCTTAGGTGTATCTTTCCATATCTTCCTGCTCCACTATGTGCTATTCCTTTTCTATTTGGTGTGGAAGAGCCGGTTAAAATATATTGTCCCTTTAAACCTGTTCTATCTACATCTGCTCGAATTTCATCCCATAAATTTGTAGCTTCTTGCCATTCGTCAATTAATCTTGGCTTTTCTCCTTCTAAAATTAGCGATGGAGATATTTTTGCAAGTTCTACATTATTAGATAATTCTCCTGTTGTTTTATGCAAAAGAACTTCACTTTTAGAATGATAACGTCCAGCCCATGTTTTACCGCAATATTTTGGTCCTTCTATACTAATAGCACCAAATAATGTTAAATAATGTTCTATTTTATCGTCTGCAATTCTTTTTCTATAATTTTTTATTTCCATATTCTATTTCATCCCTTTCTCTATTTTTAGCATATATTATCTTTATTTTATATCATTCCGTGATTTTTGTCAATTTCATTCCGTGATTTTTTCTATTTTTATTCCGTGACTTTTCGAGTTTTTATTCCGTGATTTTTTCTAATTTTTATTTTTTTCATTATTTAGTGTGTTTTCTTCTAATATACCATATCCCTACTATAACACCTATTACAATGATAATAGCTATTATCCAAGTAAGAATAGTATTTTGTGTTTTTTGTTCTTCTTCCTTTTGTGCCTGTTCTTTTTCTCTCTCCTCTGCTTCTGTGCTTGTCTTTTCTATTTCATAAGCCGCTTCTAATTGTTTTTGTTCCTCTTTCCTTTCCTGCTGATAAGCTTCTTCCTCTTCTTCATTTCTTTTATGCACCGTAATTTCTACCACTTTTTTTGTAATTTGATTTTGTGCCAATACCGTTACTTTTATAATATTATCTCCTTCTTTCAAATTTTCTTTTCCCTCTATGGTAACAGTGGCTTTTTCATCCTCTGGAATAGCTAGCATATTTAAAAAATTGGTGCCTTTTGGAATTTCTGCCCTATATTGTAAAACCGTATTATCAAAAGCAGGCTCTAACAAGACTCCCTCTATTGCTAAAGTTTCCAAGTTGGTATTGGCAGATGCCACGTCTTTTGTTTTTGTTACATCTATTACGTATTTTCTTTTGGTATTCCCATCTTCTGCTGTTACTTCTATTTGTATCTGATTTGCTCCTTCTTTTAAATGACTATTCCCCGTTATATCTACTTTTGCTTTTGGATTTTCTGGTGTAGCTAGTACTTCTATTTCATTTATCTCTTCTCCTACTGTTAAATAATATTGTGTTACATTTGAGTCAAACTCTGGAATCATTCCTTCTATATCTATTCTTAGTGTTTGTAATTTAGTATTAGCCATTTCTGTGCTGTTTCCTGTATCTGTTTCTGCTTGTTCCAATACGTTTTGTTCTTCTTCTCCAATCTTCAATGTTGTTCCTGCCAGCTGTTCTTCTATTTTTTCTCCAGATGGATTATAGAAATCTCCTTGTAATGTAAAATTCGCAATTCCTTCTTCTTTTACATGAAAGCGAAACCTTGCTATTTCTCCTTCTTTTGCGCCTTCTCCCCCTCTCTCATCATACCAAACAAAAATAACTTGTTTTTCTTGCACATTTACCGTTTCTGGTCCTGATATATACTCTACTTTTGTAGGGTCAAAAGAAAGATAAAGTTCAAATGCTGCCGTTTTATTTCCTTTCATCTGAACTACAATTTCTACCTCTTCTCCTTTTTGAGCTAAATTAGTAGTGGTCTCCAAATATACATCCGCTGTGGTCTCCGCAAATACGGATATAGGGAAAAAAATATTTCCTAATACAAAACATATAAAACCAATTATCCCTATTCGTAACAAATTTCTTTTAAATTTCATCTAATCTCTCCCATCTTAATTTTTGATTAAGCTAATAATCCTTAATTACTATTAAGGCAATATTGTATATTTAGAAAATTTGACAAATATACAATATTACTTTTACCACATCTTTACTGTTCAATTTGCTTCAATTTCAAAATATGCCTTTGTATTAACAATAAATCTACAGAACTTGGTTTCTTGCCATCTTTTCGTATATTGCAAGCTTTTTGATAAACTTCTTCCATTCTTTCTATTTCTAATATATGTCTTTGCAGTACTAATAAATCCACACTATTTATTTTTCCATCTCCGTTTGCATCTCCGTATACAATTATTTTATATTCTCTTAGCAAATTTCCATTTTCTTTAATTTGTACTTTTGTTCCAGTTCCCACTATGTCTGTTTCTTGCATTATTTGATTATTTTTATTTACTAGGACTACTTCTAAATTTGTAACAATTTTTTCTTTTATTTCTTTTACAGTGTTATGCTCCACTTCTATTCCTGTTATCTCAAAAAGATTTACTTTCAAAGGTGTATCAAAATGAATTTCCGAATCCTCCATTTTTCTTACTACTGTTATGGCAAATTCTTTATAAATTTGATTATTTTCTTCCGAAGCTACTCGAATAGTAGTTTTTCCCTCTTGTTTTGCTGTAACCTTTCCTGTAGTATCTACACTTGCTATATCTGGTTGTAAGCTACTATATTCTATATTCTGATTATTAGCATCTTCTGGCTCTATACTAGCATGGATTTGTAAGACCTCCCCTACCTGCATGTAGGTGCCTGTTTGATTGATTGTCATTCCCGTTACTTTGCTATATACTTCAATTTCTATTTGGTTTTCCACTTCATTTTCTTGTGCTTTTACTGTAATCGTCGTCTTTCCAGAACGAAGAGCTGTTATTCTACCTTTTTCGTCTACTGTTGCTACTTCCGGATGGCTAGAAGTATATGTTACTTTATGGTCTTTTGCTTCTTCTGGCAAAATAGTTACCCCGAAGCTGCTTTGTCTCTCCTTTAGAAAGCGTTGTATTTTCCATATTTAATTCTATGCTTTCTATTTGTACATCTGGCATTTCACTTACATACGTTTGAAAAATATATCCTACAATTCCATTTTCTAAAATAACTCTATCCCATCTATCTCCTGTTTGCTTGCCTTTTTGGATTCTGGTCATTTTATCTTGATAAGTTACTGTTGTAATAATTTCATAAGAAGTACTTGGACCTGTACGCACATTTACTTTTCCACTATTATTACAATATACTTTTGTATTATCGTCGTTGTAGTCATTAGGGTCTATTGCTGGACTTTGTACTGGAATCTCAGGCATATTTTCATATACGGGAATGATAAAAGTCATTGGTGTGCTTAGTATATCTGTTTTGGCATATCCTTGATAAATAGATTTTGATTCGCTATAGGGTGCTAATACATTAGTCATATATTGATGCCAAAATAAATCTTCTCCTCTTTCGTCATTCACATCAAATTTTTGCAAATAGATAGTGTTTTGCCCCACATTAATATAGCTAGAGCCTATAAAAATACCTCCACCAGTAATGGCTTTTTCTTTAGTATTCCATGGAATGAGATATTTACTTTTTGTCTGCTCACTTGCCCCTTTTCCATCTTTAGCATATTGCAAACCATTTTTAATCGCTCCCATGGGTTCTGCTGAACTAGTAGCTCCTATGTTATAGAAATTATATAACCCTTCATACCCTTGCACATCTCCACTAATGGATTTATGCGATAGAAAAGGACCTACCTCTTGTTTGATACGAGAAGCTAAATGATAAGGACTCACCAAAGAGGTTTGTCCACCTCTTAAAATTAAGTCACCGTAGGTTTCACTCATAGAGACAATACCTCCTGTACTAGTCAAATAAGAAACTTGTTTTTGATAGAATTCTGTTCCATACAATATTTTTTCTACCCCTTCTACTTGATTCGTATGTGCATCATAAGATAATCCTTCAAATTGAAATAATCTTGTTTCATTTAAAAAATTTCTAGGATCCATGCAATATTCCACTGCTTGGCGTGAGCAATCTACCCAGCCTGCATCCACTTCTACATCATATTGTCCTGGAGTTGTATTTTTCCACCTATCTATATAATTTTTTGGCACTAAATTCTTTCCAAATACATTTTCTTGGTCAATCACATAATTCCAATCTAGGTCCGTATATAAAGCTACAAACTTCCAATTAGGATACTTTTCTGCTAACTTTTCCAAATAGGGTCTATAACTCTCTGGAAAACTATCTATTCCTTCTAATTTTGTAGAGGCTTCCACAGAATAAAATAGATACATAAAACATCCTACCAAAAAAAGGATACTAATTATAATAAAAATACCAGTTTGTTTTTTAATCATTTTTTATTTCCTTTCGTGAACTTTAGGGACGTTCCCTTAAAGTTCATTTTTTATATGCATAAATTGCCCTTCTTTTGCAATTTTATAAGAGTTAGTTTCTTCCTTTTTGAACTCTAAGGAACATTCTTAAAGTTTGCTTCTCTTGCTTTTATAATGCGCCTTTGTGTAGAATCATTCGTACATGTAATTAAGGTCACTTCTTTTTCTCCGTTTGTCTCCTGTGACAGGCAACTTACATCTTCTGGATATACTTTATAAATATCGTAAATAACATATTCTACTCGTCCTATTTCGTTATCTATTACATATAAATTTTCTCCCACTTCTAAATCTTTTAAATCTCGAAACATGTTGGTATTATATGGCGCATTATGCCCTGCCACGCATAAGTTTCCTATATGATTTGGTGTAGCACCATATATTTTTACTACAGCTGTATTTAGAGCTTTCTCTGTATCTTCTTGCAAAATATAGGTTTCTAATGCAATATCAGGTATTTCTAATTTTGCTTCTACTATATATCCTTTATATTCTTGCACCACTATTTCTTTTGGGTATTGTTTTTCCTCTTTTTCTATATTATTTTGCGTTGAATTTTGCAGTGACATTTGTGTTTCGTTCCATAAAGAAATACTATTTTTTTCTCCTATTTCTTCGTCTTCTTCTTTTTTGCTTATCATCCACATAAGAATGCCTACTATAATTATTATGAGAAATAAATTGATGATGATTTTCTTCTGTTTCATTGTTTTTCTCCTTGTATTACACAGCTATGTAAGTGCACCTTGTTTTGGCAAGGTAAGCACTTTTTTATTTTTTATGATTGATTTTTACACCTATAGCAACTACTACACTTAATAAAATAGCCATCGGAATATAAATATTGTCACCTGTTTTAGGTAGTTTACTTGGCATTTCTTCATTTGTTGTATTTTGCATTGTTTCATTTACTACGGTATTTGTTTGTGGCTCATTTGTTTCTGGTGTATTTTCCTCTGGCTGATTCGTTTCTGGCACACTTGGCACGTTTTGTTCTTCTGTTACTGTAATTTGAAATGCTTTTTGTGCAATTACGGTATCAGAATTATCTCTATCAATCAATTTGAAGGTAAGCGTATAGCTTCCCACTTCTGAAAAGGTACCTATTAATTGCAATTCTTGCAGAACATCTTCTCCTCCTATTTTATAGCCTTGTGCATCTCCCCAACCACTTTGTATAAGGTCGTGCTTAAGTTGCGCTTCATCTGTTCCTACTAATGTGACGCTTGCTCCAGATGGTGTAGCTGCTTCTGCAATTAATCTTGCATGTTCATAATAACGTCCCATTGGAGAAGAATAAGAAAGCACGATTTCTGTTTCTTTTTCTTTCATAACAGGATTTGTATATTGTAAATCAAAAGTATAATCTACATATTCTGGTTCTACAGTTACATTTTTTACAATTGGTACTAAAATATCGTCATAAGTGACAGAGGCATCCGCATTTGCCATTCCCTCTGCTGTTACCATAAATTCTGTAGGATTGGATGTAGTAATGCCTTCTTTTGCTTTAAATGTAACGCTCATATCTGTTCTAGGATTACTTCCTCCCGATGAATCGTGAAATACCACTCTTACTTTGTTTGACAAATCATTTGGAGTACCTCCTTCTGCAGATACATACTCAAATAGAGCATTATCATAAGCTATATCCATAGTATAGGTTCCTAATTCTTGTCCAAAAGAAACGGTTACAGTTACTTGTTCTCCTGGTCTTACAATTGTTTTATTCGTATCTATTTGAATGGTATCTATCGTATCTGCATAAGTATTTCCTGTTAGTAAAGTAATGACTGCTAATATTCCAACCACTAACATTATGCAAATTTTTTTCTTCATAAAAATTTTCCTCCTTTTTTTATTTTATAATTGTAGTATGTGTTATATTTTTTGGAATTATGAAATAAAATTCTTTCTATTTTTTCCAATTCGCAAAAAAACGCAAAAAAAGAACAATGGTATTTTTTTCCATTGTTCTTTTTTTTATCTTCTAAAACAACACCAACTAGATTGATTACAATTATTGTCTCGTATATTCACTCTCGCTACTGTTGGAGTAGCATTTTGATTATTATTATTTTGGCATCCACATCCATTATTTGCCTGTGCTAATATTTGTCTGGCTATTCTTGCCACATCTGCGTCGCTAAGAGAAATGGTATCATTTGCGCAAGTATCATTATTTCTTCTTCCTCCACAAATTTCACATCCTCTTCTTTTCAAGCATTGTACGATTACTGCTGTTATATAGGCTAAAGCTGTGTAAATAATAACCAAAATTAAGAAACTTACACCAAAAAATGCAAAAGCTACAATTAAGTATATGGCAAAAAAAGTAATCGCGACAAGTACTGGGCATTTTAATATTTTTTGTAAAACAATTGCTAATAAAATAGTTGCAATAGGTAAAGCAAAAAGGATTAATAAAATATTCATATCATTTCTCTCCTTATCCTCTTTTGCTATATCTTATGCTTTTTCTCTTTTTTTTGTGACTTTATTTTTCTTCATAATCCACTTTCATCAAAAATAGCCCTTGTGCTGGCAAAGTTTTTCCTGCTCTCGTTCTATCTTTAGAGGCAATAATGTCTGGAATCTCTTCTGGTTTTATTTTTCCGAAGTCCTACATCCACCATAGTTCCTGCTATAATTCTTACCATGTTATATAAAAAGCCGTTTCCCGTTAATTGTACAAAAACTTTTCCATTTTCTGTTGCTATATCTGCTTTATAAATCGTTCTTACACTACTTTTACTACTTGTTCCACTTGCTTTAAATCCTTTAAAATCATGCTCTCCTTCAAAATAGGAAATTGCCTGTTTCATTTTTTCTACATCTAAAGGAATAGGCATATGATATTCTAGGTTTCGATAAATAGCTGTTCCTTGTTCTGTATTATCTATTACATAATAATATGTTTTTTGTTTGCAATGGTATCTCGCATGAAATTGCAAGTCCACTTCCTCTGCTTTTTGAATACGAATACTTCTTTTTAATTTAGAGTTTAATGCTACTGCCATTTTTTCTATAGGAATAGAAGTATTTTCTATTTTAAAATTTGCCACTTGTCCTAATGCATGTACTCCTGCATCTGTTCTTCCAGAACCTATTAAATCTACTTTTTCGCCTGTTACTAATTCTATTGCTCTTTCAATTTCTCCTTGTATATTCAATTTTTTAGGCTGTTTTTGCCATCCATTAAAATCTTTTCCATCATATTCTATGGTTAATTTTATATTTCTCACTTGTTTTCTTCCTTCTTACTTTCTTCTTTTTGAAATTTTAACTTTAATTTTTTTATTCTTTGTGCTTTTACACCGGTTTCTTCTCCAAAACGAGAAGTAACTACTGCTTTAATTAAAATTTTCTTTAATGCTTCTTCTTTTAAATCTGCAATAAGCGTTCCTTCTTTAGCAATGGATATTTTTCCTGTTTCTTCTGATACAATCACCGCAATGGCATCTGTTTCTTTAGAAATACCAATACCTGCTCTATGCCTTGTACCTAATTCTTTTGCTAACTCTTTATCATCTGTTAAAGGTAAAATACAAGCAGCAGCCTCTATTTTATTGTTGGCAATCACAACTGCGCCATCATGAAGTGGTGTATTTGGTACAAATAGGTTTACTAATAATTGTGGAGAAACTTCTGCTCCTATTTCTACACCAGTTTCTGCGATATCTTTTAATTTAATTTCTCTTTCTATAACAATTAATCCACCTGTTTTATTTTTAGAAAGTTCTTCTGCTGCAATTACTATTTTATATACATCTTCCTTTGTTTTGGTAATAATATCTTTATCTATTCCAAAAAATTTTGTGAATTTATTGGTTCCCAATTGCTCTAAGGCTCTTCTAAGTTCTGGCTGAAAGATAACAATCATCGCAATAACACCATAGGTCATAACAGATGTTAAAAGATAATTTAAAATATCTAAGTGAAGCCATCCACTCACTGCAGTTAAGATAATTAAAAGTACAATTCCTTTTATTAATTGCCAAACTCTAGAATTTCTTGTTGCTTTTACAAATTTATATACTAAAAAAATAACAATTGTAATATCTAATGCAAGCATAACTACTCTAAAAGGATTTTCTTGCAATTCATTTAAATAATTTACTACATTTATTTTCCAAAAATTTTGAAATACTGCTAAAAAATCATTTTCCATTTGTTTTTCCTCTTTATAACATAATGATATAATATACAAGTGTTCCGGCCACACTAAGCACCATTAATGCTGCTAAAATTCCTGCCATTACTCTTGTAAATACTTTTCCTGCATCCATTTTTCTCTTCTTTGCCATGAAAAAAACCTCCTTTTATGATTTCTATTTTTTTATTGTATTCTACTACTAACATATATCTAGATTTATTTCCAATTTCTCCACCTGAAAGTTTAGGTGGAATAAAACGAAGAAAGTTCCCTTCCTGCATCAATAGTCCTCCTCTTCGTCATTTAAATTTCTTTTTTCATAAGCCTTTAAAACTTTATTCATTCTATAAAGTTCTTTTTCTAACTCTTCATATGGTACCATTGCTTTACTTTTATTATGATAATTATCGCCTTCAATTGATAGATTTAGATATTTAGACCAAGCATCAAACTGATGTGATAATTCTGACAATTCATCTGCTGTACATTTTCCAAATATCTCCTCTGTTATTATTAGTGCTTCTTCTACCTTTTCTGGTAATATGATATTCTTTGTTGAGTCTTGCTTTAACTGTTTGTAATTTTTTAAATATTCTTGTCTTATTGGTTCTAACACCATTCCATTATCAAAAGCACTAAACATTTCATTATACATTGTTTCACCATTGTTTTTACACATATATATTAATTGTGAAAAAAACAATAGTTTTTGTAATTTCATATTACCTTTTCCTGTATTCGTTGGAGTATCTAGATTTCTTTGAATAAACCATTCCGCTATTTTTTTTGGTTCAACAATATTCGTCATTCTTATCACCTTCCTTTTTTACATATTATATACAAATATCTCTCTTGCATTACAATTATATCATGGAATTATGTAGAATTCAATTTTTTATATGTATTATTGTTAGTAATTTTATATATAATCATATAAAAAGTCAAGAAAATTAAAAAAAGTTTACTGCCTTTAGCTAATGCTATTTCCTTTCAAGACAAAAGAATAAAACTTAGTTTATATTTTCCTTTTAAACTATATATAGTTTAAAACATTTGTTTGTTTTTGTCAAGAGTTTTTTCCTATTTTTTTATTAGACATATATTGCATCATTTTAGAAAAATAAAAAACCTAGAAAGCTTGAAAAATAAGCATTTCTAGGTTTAACGATTCTGGTGACCCCTACGGGAATCGAACCCATGATTCAGCCTTGAGAGGGCTGCGTCTTAACCGCTTGACCAAGGGGCCTTTTCTTGGATACTTTAATATAATACCATTTTTTTGCCCTTGTGTCAACTGTTGTACGCTATTATTTTTTACTGTTTTTCTATTTATTTCCTTCTTTTTGTATTTTTTCTTTTAAATATCTTTTTAAAAGAAAGGTAATAAAGTAAGGAAAAGTGTAAAATTCACCATTATAGCCTATATTTTTATAACCTAATTTAATCCCATATTGTATATCTTCATATTTTTTCCCTTCTATTAAATTTTTTAAGGATATAGTTGAACCATCTATTGCTTTTACTTCAATTGGAATTAAGGTTTTAGCATCTCTAACAAAGAAATCCATTTCGATAGTTCCTTTTTCATTTTTATAAAAATATAGAGAATATCCCTGTTTTACAAGCATATCTGCTATTATATTTTCATAAATTGCTCCTTTATAAGTATTAAAGTTTTTGTTATTTCTTAAATCTTCTTGTGCTTCTTCATCTAATGAACCAATTAATAATCCAGTATCTCTAAAATATATTCTATAATTGTCTAGGTTATAATTTCCTTTTAGCGGAAGTTCTGGTTGCTCTAAGCAATAACATACATTAATAATTCCTGCATTATTTAGCCAATCTACAGTTCCTACATATTCTCTACTTCTTGCTCCTTTTTCTATTTTAGAAATTTGAAACTTTTTGTTTTCATTACCTAAAAATACTGGTATTTTACGATATACATTTAAAATTTTTGCTTGGTCAAGTCCTCCTGCATATTTGGTAATATCCTCCTCATAATCTTGAAGGATTTGTCTTTGCATTTTTAAAATACCACTATAATTATTATTTTTCACAAACGAATTCACAATAGCCGGCATTCCTCCTACTATCATATATTCTTTAAAATTATTAAACATAACATTCAGTTCCACATTGGAAAACGGAATTAAATTTACCATATGTTCATACATATCCTCTATTTGACTTTCTTTATATCCTTTTGCCCAAAGAAATTCTTCAAAATCCATAGAATGCATTTCATAATCTTCTTTATTTCCTACACTATTGGATTCTATTTCTTTATAATTAATTCCCATAAGTGAGCCAGAGCAAATAACATCATACCTTCCATCTTGCCTAAACGATTTTAAAGAAGTAGCACAATTGATACAATCTTGCAATTCATCAAAAAATATTAATGTATCACCCGGTATAAATTCAAGATTTGGATTTTTTAAAGAAATATTTTTTATAATCGTATCTACTTCAAAACCATCATCAAAAATATCTTTGTATTGTTTCTGAAGAATAAAATTAATTTCTATTACACTTTTATAATGATTTTTCGCAAAATTTCTGATAGACTCTGTTTTTCCTATTTGACGAGCCCCTTTTATAATCAATGGCATTCTATCTGGATTATTCTTCCATTCTATTAAATAATTATCCACTTTTCTTTTTAAAAGTTCCATCGACTTTCACCACCTAAATTCATTATATCACAAAATCCTAGCTATTTTCAATATTTTTATCACAAAATTCCATCTATTTTTTTGCTATTTTTCACATTTTTCCACTCTCTATGCATAATTTTAATATTTCTTTTAATCGTTTCTCTTGCTTTGTTAAATACAAATATCCAATTAATGCTTCTAATGCCGTGGAATATCTATATTCTGTACTACTTGCATTTTTAGGTAAATGGTGGTTTTCTGCATTTCTACCTCTTCGTACAATTTCTTTTTCTTCTTCTGTTAAATGTTCTTCTATATTTTTTAATATTTCTGCCTGTGCCCCTGCTTTTACATATTGTATGGCTTTGATATGTAAATAATGTGGTTTTAATTTTGTATTTTGTACTAAATACATTCTTACATATAATTCATAAATACTATCTCCAATATATGCCCATACTAATGGTGACATTTGTCTTACTTCTTCTATCTCTTTTTTTCTCTGTATCAATTCTTCTTTTTCTTCCAATCTTCTCTGCATTCCTTGTAAATATATTTAGGTTTTTACAAAAAGGATTTACCTATAAACCTCATTCTTTATTTTACGGTTTCTACTGTAATTCTTCCTATTTTTCCGCTTCTAAAATCATCTAGTAAAATCCTAGCTGTTTTTTCTTCGTCTATTCTTCCTCCAGAAAGTACTGCTCCTCTCTTTTTTCCTACTAGATGCATAATTTCTAATATATTTTCACTTTCCTCTTGTTGAGTATTTGCTAAAATAGCATCTATTTCTTTTTCTTCTAAATTGTATCTCTCTATAAAAGCTTTCTTTTTAT
>CALXAS010000027.1 GCA_944386315.1 uncultured Clostridia bacterium
GGAGCGGAAAACGGGGCTCAAACCCGCGACCTCTGCCTTGGCAAGGCAGCGCTCTATCAACTGAGCTATTTCCGCATTTCTATCTTCTTTGTACATAGTATTATTTTTCGTGTCCATTCTTATGCTTTTTCTTCCAAAAAGCAATTATTATGATAACAAAGTTTGATAGAAAAGTCAAGGTTTTCTCGAAATTTTTATAGGAAATCTAGTCTCCTTTTATGGAAAAACCGCTAAAAATTCTTGTATGTATGACCATATATCTTTTCTTTCTATTGTATTTTTAAGATAGATATCTATATACTCTATGATTTCCTCTTTATATTTTACAATTATATTCCCTATTTTTGTATTTTCTCTAACTGGTGCCTCATATTGGTAAACACAATGAAATTGTATTTCTATCTTATTCTCTTCTCCTTTTACTATACTTAAAGTTTCTTTTTCTATACTTCCTAATACTAATTCTGCCTGATTGTTTTTTGCTTTATATATGTATATGCGCTTTTGATTCATTTGTTTCCATTTTTCAAATTCTTTTTCTATTTTTGTTTTTAAATCTATTGTTTCAAAATTTTCAAATGCATACTCGATTAATTTTATACTATCTTGTGTTCTTTGCTTTTTTGTATCTGCCCCCAATACTACAACAATAATCTGTTTTCCATTTCGTGTAGTAGATGTAACCAAACACCTTCCTGCATTTCCTGTAAATCCTGTTTTTACACCATCTACACCATTTAAATTTCCTAACAATTCATTTGTATTATATAGCTCTCTTGCTACTCCGTTAATAGAAATCGTTGCAGTCTTACTCGCTACAATATTTTTAAATGTCTCATTTTCTAAAGCATAATCTGTTAGCAGAGCTAATTCATATGCTGTTGTATAATGATTTTCATCATCTAATCCATGCGGTGTTACAAAATGTGTATTTTCTAGATTTAGTTCTTTTGCTTTTTCATTCATTAATGTAGCAAACCCCTCTACGTTTCCTCCTACATGTTCAGCAAGTGCTACCGCAGTATCATTCCCGGAACGTAATAAAAGTCCGTATAATAGGTGCAGTACTGTAATTTTATCTCCCGTATTAATATGCAAACAAGATCCTCCTGTATTTGCTGCTTTTTTGGATATAGTAACTACATCAGACAAATTGGCGTTTTCTAAAACAACAATAGCTGTCATTATCTTGGTAGTAGATGCCATTGCTCTTTTCTCTGTTTCTTTTTTCCCCCATAATACTTGTTTTGTTTCTCTATCATAAATAACCGCAGCTCTACTATTGATAACTGGTTCATCTACTGTTTCTCCTGCTGTTTCTACTACGATTTGTTGTATTTCACTTTCTTGCCATTCTTCTTCCTCTATATCATCTGCATATACTACTTTCGTTTGCAGCAATACACACAAAATTAAAATTACACACCCTATTTGTTTGATTTTTTGCATTATAAAATCACCTTTTACATTATATTTTCAAAGGTGACTTTTATGCTAAAATTTTAGTATCTTCTTTCTCTCCTCTCTGCATCTCCCCATGGTGTTCTTTCCTCTTCTTGTTCCTCTTGTTTTTCTTGAGTTCTTTCTTTTTCTACTCTTTCTTTTGCTTGGTTTTCTGTTAGTTTTTCCTCTCCTATCATATAATTAAAAATGTCTATTGCCTCTTCTTTCGAATATCCCTGTTTTTGAAATTTTTTTATAATCTCATCGGCATGTTCTACTAATTCCATTTCGTTATACTGTATTCCATCTTCTTCTATATTTGTGTTTTCCAATTTTTCATAGGCATCTGTGTGTTTATCTGGATCCGCTTCTCCCGTTTCCATAGATGTTACTTCATTAATCTCATGCTCATTATAATCTCGTCCTTGAACTTCAATTTCATGAGCACTCCATTTTCCATTTTGTCCCTGTCTAGCTTCTTTTACCGATAAATAACCTTGCTCTATTGTCACAATTATTTTTACATCTCTCACATCTCCATCTGTATTTAATCCTTTTGTATCCATTACTTGATAAGGAACTATCTCTTCTACTTGACTTCCATCTTTTCCTATATCTACTATAGTATATGTTTGTGTCCTAGATGGTTCTATAAATTGAGAATCTTCCCACTCTCCATTTTCATTAATATATCCAACTTTAATGATGCCATCTTTGTCTTCATAAAAAGTTAGTCCTTCTTTTGTTAATTCAGGATGATCTTTATAAAAATTACTATCTTCTCTTACTGTTAAATATCGATTTTGAGGAATTCCCCTCTTCTCCATTATTTCTTTTACAACATTTTCTTTATCGTCTTGCTCTCCCTGTAACACTTCTTTACTTTTTTTAAGATATTGTTTTATTTCTTTTTCTGTCATTCGATGCTGTTGTTTTGTTTGATTCTTCTCCATGATTTCTTTAAAAGGTATACGGGTATCTTCTTGAATGCCTAACTTAGAGAAATATTCTCCAAATCTTTCTTTTAATATTTCTATATAATCTTTTTGAAATTCCAACTCACCAAATTTATTTATTTTTCCTATTTTGATGTTATTTTCATCATATAATTCTATCCAATCTCTATTTTCTTTTTCTCCTTGTTCATTCATAATTTCTTCTGTCCCTTTTACTACAAAGGTGGTAGTTTGAAATCTTTCTGGTATTAACTCCATATCTTCTATATATTGAATAGAATCTATTTTTTGATTATCCCTTAATTCACTATTCCATATTTCATATAAAGCTACTATTTTTTCTTCTATGATTTTTATGCTCTTTTCTTCCATATTTTCCCCTTTCTAGCAAATTATTCTTTATTGCCGTATTGTGATTTTCGGAAGGTAAGAGAACTTATGAAAGTGCAATCGCACTTTCATAAGTTCCTCTCTTTAGCTGATGAAGAAGCGAATGGCCACAAAAATTAGTTCCACAATAGCTATCACAAATGTAATAGCCCATTCTAACAACCGTGCCAAAGGATAAATGAAGATAAGTCCTAGAAGAAGCGTTATCCCTTCTTGAGTATAACTATTCATCCCCTCTTCTATACTTAATCCTCCTAGGACACCTATTCCAATTAGTATGGGACACCATAAAAATGATATTCTCATATCTTGCTGAAAACAAATGTAGATAAAGTACCCTAGCCAAGCTCCCTCTATTCCGAATAAAATCCGAAATACTGTTCTCATCTTTTCCTCCTTTTTTTCTCCTTCTACTTGTGCGACATTTTGCCTTAATAAGATTATAGCATACTTTCTAATTCAAGTAAACCATACTATCTAGTTAATTTCTATATTAATAAGTAAAACAGACAATTTTTCTTCCTATTAAAAATTGTCTGTTTTATTTTTATTAAGATACTCCAAATGCTAGTTCAAAATCTGTTCCTTCATTCAGTTGCATAATAATGGTAAGATTTTGTGATTCTTCTTCATTTGCTCTATTGGTTATTTGAATAGTTCCTTGGTAGATGGAGTTAATCTCATTAGAAAAACTTCCATAGTTAATATCATTATAACGATATAGTCTAGATTCTATATACTGCTGAAAACTATTTTGTGTTGGGAAATTATTTTGTTTAAACCCTTCTGATAATACACTATATGCTGTTTTATAATCTTTTGCATTAATCATTTGAAAGAATTTATCTATATTTAACATTACTTTCTGTTGTTCATTTGCAGTCGCATATTCTGTTTCAAATTTTTCTTGTGGTAATGTATAAGTATCTAAGGTTACTGTATAATCTAACAACGCTGTTTGGTCAAATATATATAAATTTTCATTTTGGTCTCTACATACAATTTGTGTAATTCCTTCTGTTTCTTCGTTTACCATATAAGAATGTAACGTAGCCTCTTGTAATTCTTCTCTTATACTTTCTATATAATTTTGATATTCTTGCAAACTTCCAAAACGTTTTTCTCTATATTCTTGTTCTAATGCATTATAAGCAAGTTCTGGATTATACAATGCATCTTCTACATAAGTATAAAAATAAGTTCTGGCTATTTCTTCTTCTGATATTTCTGTATTGGTCCATGCATTTACTTCATTACTTTTTACTGGTTCTTGTATGGTATTTGCTATTATGTTTTCTTCACTTTCTTGTGATGAACTAAAAACTAATACAATAAGCAAAGCAATAATGATAAGAGCTAATATTCCAAGGGTAATATTGATTATTCTATTGGATTTCATTTTTTTCACCTCTCTATAATGAAATTGTTATTTCTTGCCCATTAATGGTAAATTGCAAAGATTCCGGAATATCTATATTGTTATTAAATTGCAATACTAGTTCTTTTTCTTGTGATGCTTGCAAAGTTTCTTCCATTTTTGTTTCATAGCTATTGCCTGTCTCTCCTATCATGTATACGGATTGATTTAGTTGCATCCCTTGTCCTGTCTTATTTTGTATTTTTACTTTTATTTGAACATTATTCATGGTATATAATAATTCTTCTATTTCAATAGAGATATCTGTTGTTTCTTGTTTTATGGCTAGCTGGTCTCTTCCCATAAATCCAAATGGCATTACGGTAAAAGTTCCTGTATCTTTCCAATATTTTAGGGTAATGTAAAAATCTTTTTCTTCTGCTCTTTGTTCTCCTTGTTCTTGCATTTGATACACATAATCTTTCAATTCTTCTTCTGTATTAATTTCTGGCACATCTTCTGGATCTGCTTCTAAATCATCTCTAACTGTTCCATAAATATAATATTTAATCACATTTTCTTCTTGTTGCATTCTCACTTTTCGCATAGTAAATATCTGTGCTCTTTCAAATGTATCTATCTTACTTAATAAATTACTTGTTGTAACATCTAATGCTCTTTTATATTCTTCGTCTATCATTGTTGCTAACACTTCTGTATCTTGCTCTTGTACATAAATCAAATATTTATTAACACTTGATTTCAAATCATATAATACGTTACTATCTTGTAGAGGAGTTATTTCCTGTGTTTCTTCTGCTTGCGTATCTATTGTATTGGTTTCTGCCAAATCTACTGCATGATTTGTATTAGTAGATAACATAACCGCTAATATTACTATTACTATAATTTCTATTATGATAGCTATTATTTTAATATATTTCACTAGAAATACCTCCTTTACTGAAATTTATTATATTGATTTTTTTCTACTGGAAGATAAGTTTGATAGCTTTGTTCTATTCTTCCATTTTCTATTTCTTCAAAATCTGTTTTCGTTAAAGATTGTATAGAAAAGGCATTGTTTGTATAATCTAAATTCAGCATGCAATAGATACTTTCTTCACCATCTAATACCGCTTGCACAAAGAAGAAACTTCCTGCTATATTTCTAACTTCATATGCTTTTTGTATCACTATATTGGATGTCTCTTCTACTGCTTTACCCTCTAATATATTATCTTCTGTTTTTTTGATACTACTCAATACCGGTTCATCTTCGTCTTTCATAGCAGTCATATATCTTTGTAGACAAGTATTTACATAGTTATAACTATCTGATCCACTTTCTACTTCTAAAAATTCTACTTCTTCTAACAATTCTGGCTCTTCCCTATATTTTTCTTGTTGTCCGGTTCATTATCATTAAGATTATAATGAGAAGGATAATCAAAATTGCAATAGCTATTATCCACTTTTTTAGCATACTGTCACCTCTTTCTATTGGCTAATATAGTAAGTATGATCTGAATAAATATGTGGAATAAATTCTGATAAGTCATACCAACCATTTTTATGTGTGTCATTTGCTCCTGGATTGGATACATATACTTCATAGTTTCCTCCATTTTGACGTACACCTAAAAAGGTTATATAGTGTCCTGATGATCCAGCCCAACTTTCTCCGAATATTCGAGAATTTCCATATAGACATACAATTATTTGTCCCCCAGTAGAAAGCCATGATGCCATATTATCTTCCGTTACAATACCTCTTTTTTCATAATGTAGACCTGCCTCTGTTAAATATTTTGGTATATTTACGCTTCCTTCTACTGCTCTATAATTATCATATAAATATACTGGTGTAAATCCGTCTCTATAACCGCTAATGACAATTGCTGCCGATGTTAATCCACATCCACTATTACTCAACCATCTTGCTCTTACACTACTTTCTCCATAAACTTGATAATAAATATATTGCTTATATCCTTTAAATGTTCTTCCATTAGATTCAAAAGTATGAGTATATCCTGTTCCAGATTCTGAAGAAACGGTTCCTCCACCTGCTGAAGCAACTAGTTCTTTTCCCGTACTTGACATATATTTTCCTTCATGGAATAGTGTCCAGTTAGCAGATGCTCTTCCGTTACTTTCTACTCCTGTTAAAAATGGTTTCTTTTTATTTACAGTAAATGCACTTCTGAAAGCTTCTGTATCTCCATATTTTTGATAAGCAGATACAAAATTTCCTATATTTCCATATTGGTACATAACGGCTGCTAATGCATCTATTTGATTTTGTGATAGAGTAATTCCTGCTTTATCTATTTTTTTTCTAATGCTAGCTTCGTTTGACTCCATAATTTTTTGCATAACTGCATTTACAATTTCAACATCTATAGTAGATATTCCTACTCGGTTATACTCCGTTTGTGTAATATCTATACCCAATTCTGCATATAAACTAACATGTCTATATTCTCCACTTGCATAGTGGCAAACCCCTGGTCCATAATTTCTTCTTCCTGAACCATCCGTATAACAAACATATTGCGTTTTATCTTCTGTTATATATCTTGCTACATTTTTGTTATAACTACTATTTCCATCTATATAGCTTTGTGCCGTAGCATTTTCCCAAGAATTTATAAATTCTACTAATACAGAACCTGTAGATGCTTGAGAGTATTCTTGTACTACGATAAATTCTTGTTCTTCAAACATTTCAAAACCTAAATCTGTTACACCATAATCATTACCTGTGTATATATACAATAAATATCTCATTAAGGTTTCAAAAGATTGTGTTTTTTCTGTAGAAGCTAATAAATCAAATAAAATATATTTTCCGTCTAGTAAATTATCTTCTGGAGATGTTTTTCCACTCTCCCCTGCTTCATATCTTATTAGTTTTGTATTACTTAATCTATCTTCTTTATTATATTTTCCTAAAGATGGGTCAATTCTCAATAAAGATAAGAAATTTTCTTCTTTTAAATTTGCCTTTGTTTGTACTTTTGAATAATCCGTTGCTATCGTTTCTGTTGTAATTCTTTCTTCTTTTTCTGTTTTCTTTTCATAAATTTCTGTTCGCGTAGAAGTTACATGTGAGTGTTCCGGTAAGTCTGGATTTAATGTGTCTAAATAATGGTGATAATCAGAACTAATTTGTGAAAAATCTCCATCATCTGGCTGTGTATTTGTCTGTTCTTGACTATCTGTATTTTCTAATTCTTCAAATTCACACTGATAATCTGCAATCCAACTATGTACCTCTGTTGCACATAATACTAATGTATTTGTTCCTGTACTTACTACTTCTTTTCTATAAGGATTATTCATATCTTTTTGCTTGGTAGCTGTACCATCTAAAGTTTGAAATCCTGTAGAAACAACATCTCCACTATAATCTGCATAAGGATCCATACTATACGTTTCGTATTCTACATATTTTGAAAATTGAAATTCTGCTTTATAATCATAAGTCTTAGTTTTTACTGTTCCAGTCATTGCATCTTGTGCTTCTATTACTATTTTAGAGTCTTGCACTAAATCATCTACAATTGTCTCACAAAAATCTGCGTTCTGTGTTACTAACAATAAAGATAATAAAAACTCAAAAGGCATTGTGTACTGAGCAATAGCCGTCTGATAGTTTACTCTTTTTACAACTACTTCAAAATCGTATATATAACTATCCACATTTCCTTCTTCTTTTGCATAATTGTTATAAGTAATCGTTGTCTCTTCTGAATTTAATGTAGCTACCATAATATTAAAATCTTTATCCAAAGTAAAATATCTTTTAAATTCGTTATAAGCTGCTTCTGTCTCTTCTCTTGTTGTATATAGTGCTTGATTCTCATTTTGTTCAAAAGTATCCTCTAGTTCATCTTCTTCTGTTTCAAATAAATCATCTTGCAAGAAAATTCCAAATTTTGCTGCCTCTTGCTTATACTCTTCGAAGGGCATGTATTCTAGCAATTCTCCTGTATCATCTGTATATTTTCTATAAATTTGTACCGTTCCTTGAATTTCTCCATCTGGTACTGGTGTTCCTATTTCTTCCCTCTTTCTTAAATCTGGAAAAGAAGTAATTACTTCTGCTTGATAAAACTTTTTTAATACACTTAAATCATTTCCTAATCCTATGGCTTCTTTATCAATATTATTCTCTTTTAAAAGCTTGTCTACTTCTTCTGTTAAATCATCTGCTATTTCATAATTTCTATTTTCTTGATTAATGCTAATACTTGCTCTTACATTTCCACTTTCATCTGCAGTAATATATTTTACTGTATTAGAAATTTCTAATAAAGATCCTTTTGTAATAGCATACCAAAAAGCCGCTAGTAAAACAATGATGATAACTGGTACTAGTATGATAATAAATATTTTTAGTCTTATTAGTTTTTTCAGAAACTTCATGCTTTATTTCACCAACTTTCTTCCTCTATTACAACGTTATCTCTATATTCATTCTTTCTTCATAGGTTGATGGATTTGTAGTTTGTTGATAACTTTCCGCATCTAAAATAATATCTGTAAAATTAATAGATTCTACAGCTCTATTCGTGTTATATTCTTTACTGAATTTTAAGGAAAGTATATTACTGTCATTATTTTGCACTCTTAACTTTGTTTCTTCTAATTCACTTGTATATACACTGTATTGTGCACCAGTGCTTCCCAATAAATAAATTCCACTACTAGTCTCCATACTATCTAATAAAATCGTTTTTCCTGTTTCATTTCTTACGTTAATCTGATATTCTTCATATTCCATATAAGTTTTCTTGTTAAGCAATTGTATCGTTATTCCTGCATTCTGTACAACTTGATTCAAATCTTGTTTTTGGATGAAACCTGCTATATTTAGTTTCCAATTACCATCCTCTTGCACAATGGTATAATAATCTTCTATAACACTATCTTCTACTCTACCAGTGCTAAGAATGTCTTCATGTAATGTAACTTTATAAGTAAGAGAAGAAACTACCCATGATTGCATACTAAATAATTTCTTTGTATTAAAATTCCTTCTATAATAAGTATTCGTAAAATTTTCTAGAGTAGGATACAATTCTTCTTTGCAATCATTAGAAAGCATTTCATAAGCTTTTTGCGTATCACCCTCATTACAAAAATGGATAAATTCTTCTATAGTACTCTCTACTTGTTCGTCTACATGTTTTTCTACAGTTCCTCCTGAAGTAATAGATTGTTCTGATTGATGTCCTACATACTCTTGCAATTCGTTTTCTCTTTCTTGTCTTTGCTCTCCTTCAGATACTTTCGCAAAATAATTCAATATTTGAATTACGATAAAAATAATAAGTATGATGAACAGTATTAATAAAATTTTCTTTGTATTTTGATTCCATATTCTTCTAAAACGGTTCATACTTACTACTCTCCTTTAATATAATCCTTTTAATTCTCTAATAGCTGCTTTTTGTAAATCTACTTGTTCTGGATCTATTCCCAGTTCCTTTAGACGTTTTTCTACATTCGTTAAATCTTTTTCTTTACTAACTCCTGTTGCTAATTTTGCTGCTGCTATTTTTTTCTTATCTACTCTATCATATCTGTCAAACCCTCTAATATTTAAGTCCATTGCATCCATAATTAAGTCATCATCCGTAACACCCTGTTTTCTGTATTCTATTGCATCTTCCATTGCTTTTCTATATTTTCTGCCATATCTTCTACGATATTTTTCTTGCTTTTTCTTGCTGTTTAAGAATCTTTCATCTGCCAAATCTTTCATTTTTTCTTTATATTTTTCTGGTGAATATATTTCTCGCATAAGCGCTTGTCTGTTTTCTATAGAAGCTTTTTCTATCTTTCTATAAGCATTAGAAGGTAAATCCATTGCTCTTTTAGCCAAGTTAGAACCTGCTGTGTACCCTGCTGCTGTTCCAGCAATACCATAAGATACGGCTTTGTCATAATCTCCTGTAGATAATCCTCCTGCTACTCCAAAGATAAGTCCAGTACCACCTAAAATACCTCCTGCAGCTAGCCTAGTTAATGTTGCTAGAGATGGTCCTATGAATGTTCCTGCTGTTGTTACTGCTCCTCTAATATAGTGTGGTTTTTCTTCCTGAACCCTATTTTCCTTCTTTGTTCTACTATCTCCATTGTTTTTACTCTTGTCCTGTGTTCCCTCAAATTGCATATTAATAGAATTTTGTGTTATAGTATTTTCTCCTGTTTGGAATGTTTTTTCATATAATTCTATTTGCTGTTTTAATGCATCATACTGTTCATCTCCTACGCCTAATCCTTGTTCTTCTAAATGTTTTAAATCTTCTTTCCACTGTTCATATTGTTCAGTTTGCAAGGTTAAATCTGGCATATTTCCTATCATAGATGACGTTCCTGATGTATTATTGGATTGGATTCCCTCTAAATTTAGTAATTGTCCACCTTCTATATTTGTATTTTGATTTTGTCCTGCTATTGTTCCACCATTTACATCTACTGCAGCTGCTCCTAAAGCATTTACTAAAAAGTTTGTATCCATTGTTCTAACAGGTTCTTCAAAAAAGTCGTCTTGTCCTTCTTCTATATTTCTATTACCATATCCTCCTGAGCCACCTTTTCTTCTTTCCTTTCCTAATGTTCCAATTGCTTGATTTACCAATGCTCCTCCTATTGCTGCATTCATGGTTCCCATAGTCTCTTTATTTTTAAATCCAAAGAAAGCTCGTAATAGTTTTTCAGCTGGAATTAAAAATCCAATAGCAATAATCGCATAAATTGGGTTTTCTGTTGCTAAGCTCATAGCAGTTGTTACTAATATGTAATATAGTATTAGATGAAATGGCTGCAATATCATATTGAACACATATTCTTTCATCCACATTCCAAAAGCCTGTGCTTTTCCATCTTTCATTTTGTCCAATGGATAAGTCATTGCTACCAGCGGTGCTATTATCGTTAAAAAAGCCATATAGATTACCCTTTTTAGGTATATAACAGCAAAAACGAAAGTATAAATTACCAATACAATATATAAAATAGTAAAGGTCATTCTATTGCTAACATCACCTTGTTGTAATTTAATTCTAGCATCTCCCATTAATTTATCTCCTGTATAAGTAACTCCTGTTTCTTCTTCTGTGTTTTGCGTTTCGTCTCCATTTTCTGAAAATTCCGTTAATTGTGTTTGCAATTCAGTAATAGAATTAACAACTATAACAGTAAAAGTCATAAAATAATGAAAAAAGAAAAATAAACAATCTTTCAACATCGTTTTATATTTTGCCTCATCTGCAGCTGTACTAGACAATAATATTTTAATTCCTGTATAAACTAATATAGATAATAATCCCAATGTAGCAATAATTCTTAACGCATTATACCAATAAGAAACAATTTGCCTTAATACTCCAGCTGATGAATGCCTTTCTTCCGTTACTTCCTGTTGAATACCACCTGCATTACTATTTATCCAATTATAGATAGTTTGAAAATTAGATGCATCTGTAATATTATTTCCAAAACTGGTTACTCCTCTAATATCTTGGGTAATCGCATTGGATAAAGCATTTCTTGTTGCTTCGTCCATTGTAACAGCTGGTGTACCTTCATTATTGTTATTTACTATATCTTGTATATCTATTAAATTATCATAAATTTCTCCTGCCATAGCTTTATAAGCTTGCTGTGCATCTTTTGCCTCTTCTGCATCTGTGCTCGTATTAGCCGTATTAATTAAAGTAATAAAAGCTTCTAGATTTACCAAGATATTTTCATATCTATTTTCTGTAATCGTATACTCTTCATCTTCCATTGGAGAAAAGAAATCTACATCAAACGCTGGTATTTGGTTTGAGAAAATGGCTCCTGGTGATATTTTAAAGTTTGGAATATAAATCCAGTCTGTTTCTGCTCTTTCAAAAAACAACAAATAAGAAGAATTTGTAGTACCTGCATATTCTTTGTAAACTACATCTTTATCTCCCATAAGAGCATATTGCATTAATTCCATAAAAGAATCTCCTAATCCTACTACAAAAGATTGAATCGGAGCAAACAAAACTCCTCCTTTTTCTTCATCTGTAGCAGAAGAAGCTGAAGCTAAAATTACATGAGGGAAAATAATATTCCAACTCATACAAATTATTATGCAGGAAATGATTAATTTCTTTACCTGTAATTTTAACTTCATTTTTCTCCTCCCTTCTCTTATACTAAGTTATTTAACTTTCTAATAGCATCTTTTTGTAGTCTAATTTGATTTTCATCTATTCCTAGTTCTTTTAATCGTTTTTCTACGCTTTCTAT
>CALXAS010000028.1 GCA_944386315.1 uncultured Clostridia bacterium
GCTAGAAGAGACTATGCCAGAATATATTAGAAAGGAATACCATTTGGAAAACATTAATACAGCTACACATCAAATTCATTTTCCAGTAGATTTTGAAGCTTTTGAAAAAGCAAGAAAACGCTTAGTATTTGAAGAATTATTATCCATGCAATTAGCATTAATGGGATTAAAAAATCAAACTGTGCAAGAAAAAGGAATTGAATATAGCAAAGAAGTAAAAATGTCCACAATTATAAATGATTTACCTTTTAAACTTACGAAAGCACAACTAAGAGTATTAGAAGAAATTGATAAAGATATGGAATCTGACAAGCCAATGAATAGGCTTTTGCAAGGTGATGTAGGTTCTGGAAAAACAGTAGTATCTGTAGTGGCAGCCTATAAGGCAGTGAAATGTGGCTATCAGGTAGCTATTATGGCACCTACTGCTATTTTAGCATCACAACACTTAGAATCTTTTCAAAATCTATTAAATCCATATGGTATTCGTTGTGAGCTATTAATAGGAAGTGTAACCAAAAAAAGAAAAGAAGAAATATTAGAAAAATTACAAGCAGGAGAAATTGATATTTTAATAGGAACCCACGCTTTATTAGAAGAAAATGTAGTATTTCAAAATTTGGGACTAGTAGTAACAGACGAGCAACATAGGTTCGGTGTAAAACAAAGAGGAAAAATCATTGCCAAAGGAAATCATCCAGATGTATTAGTTATGACAGCAACTCCTATCCCTAGAACACTTGCCCTTATTCTATATGGCGATTTGGATATTTCTATTATTGACGAATTACCACCTAACAGGAAAAAGATAGATACCTATGCAGTGACTAAGGAAATGGAAGCAAGAATACACGTATTTATTAAAAAACAAATAGCGGAAGGTAGACAAGTTTATGTAGTATGTCCACTTGTAGAAGAAAATGAGGAAATTAAGGCAAAAGCAGCAGTAGAATTAACAGAGAAATACCAAAAAGAACTATTTCCAGAATATAGAGTAGCATTATTGCATGGTAAAATGCGACCAAAAGAAAAAGACGAAATCATGCAAGAATTTAAAGAAGGAAAGATAGATATTTTAGTATCTACTACGGTTATCGAGGTAGGGGTGAATGTACCAAATGCCAGTATTATGGTAGTAGAAAATGCCGAAAGATTTGGACTTGCACAACTTCATCAATTAAGAGGGCGTGTAGGAAGAGGAGAATATCAGTCCTATTGTATATTAAAATATCAAGGAAATTCGGAAGTAATTAGGCAAAGAATGAAAATTATGCAAAGTACGAATGATGGTTTTATCATTGCAGAAAAAGACTTAGAACTAAGAGGCTCACGGAGAATTTTTTGGTACAAGACAGCATGGACTTCCAGAGTTTAAAATAGCCAATTTGTTTGAAGATATGCCAACTTTAAAATTGGTACAGGAGTTAGCTATTCACATAGAACAAGAAGATCCAAAACTACAATTAGAAAAAAATAAGCCATTGCAAAAATTAATTGAAAAGAAATTTACCAATAGAATTGAAATTTAAGCAAAACTATTGACATTTACATAAAAAAACAATATGATAAAGTAGAATTATAAAAAGAAGGAGAAAGGTTTATGCACACACAGATGCTAACATCTAAAATGGGAGCAGAATTAATTAGTTTCAAATTAGATGGAGTAGAAAAAATACACCAAGGACAAGATTGCATAGATAGTAAAGGAAAACCATATTGGAAGAGGCATTGGCCAGTCCTATTTCCAACGGTGGGAAAGTCAAAGAAAAATCAGACCATTATGCGTGGTAAGACCTATGAAATGCCGCAACATGGTTTTGCAAGAGATATGGAATTTGAACCAGTTACCAAACTAGATAGTTTTCATTCCTATGTACTAAGAAGTAATAAACGATTATTAGAAAAATTCCCATATGAATTTTCCTTAATTGTAACTTATCGTTTAGATGAAAATAAGTTAACTACAATTTATAAAGTCATTAATGAAGGAAACGTGGATATGCCATTTGGAATAGGTGGGCATCCTGCTTTTCAAATTAATTTAGAAGATTTGCAGAAAGAGAATTATTACTTGGAATTTGAACAAGAAGAAGAAAAAATTCACTTTTTGTATTTAGTAGATGGATTAGTAGGCACAGAATATGCTAAAAATATTATGGATGATAAAAGAAGAATTACCATTACACCACATACTTTTGATAATGATGCAGTGATTATGAAAGGGCTAACCTCTAGCAAAGTAAGCTTAAAAACAAAAAATCCAGATAAAACTATTTTAACAATGGATTATACAGGTTTTCCTTATTTAGCAATTTGGTCAAAGCCAAATGCTCCATTTTTATGTATAGAACCATGGAAAACAACAGCAGATACGGTAAATGCTTCTGGAGTATTTAGACAAAAAGGAGATATTATTCTTCTTCCTCCAAAAGAAGCGTATGAATGTAAATTTACAGTAGAATTTTTCTAGGATAAGAGCAAAAAAGATATTTTAAGGGATAGAGAAAAGTAGAATAGAAAAATTTTCTTCTGCAAGAGAAAAAGAGAAAGGAAGATAATGGAAATGGGAGTAGGAAATATCGTTTTAAAATTAGTAGCACTAGTAGTTGTAGCAATAGGAGTTACACTTATTTTTGAAGCGCGTCCTATTACAAAAAAATGGTTTAGTTTTGGAGATAGAAACGAAGGAGCCAAATGGATAAAAGTAGTAGGTTTTGTAGTAGCCGTGGCTGGAAGTATTTTGTTTATGGTAAGTTGACAAAACTGAAAAAAAGAGAAATAACAGAGTATACGAATACATATAAAGAAGAGAATGGGAGGGAAAACAATGAGTGAGAAAATTTATACCATTGAGGAAATAAAGAAAATATTAGAGGAACTTCTAAAAGATAAACCTGTATACAAAGTAATATTGTTCGGTTCTTATGCAAAACAAAAAGCTACGAAAAAAAGTGATGTAGATTTAATAATAGATACGAATTCACAGCTAAAAGGATTTGCATTATTAAAACTAATCTATGAAATAGAAGAAAAATTGCAAAAGAAAATTGATGGCTTTGAAAAATATGAGATACAAGAAAACTCATTAATAGATAAGGAAATTAGAGAAACGGGAGTAGTGGTGTATGAAAAATAAAGAATATATATCTTTGAAGAAAATGATAGAATATATTAATAAAGCATTAAGATATACGCAAAATTGTGACTTTGAATCATTTTCAAATAATAGTACACGATTATGAAGGAATAAAATTAAACTTGATTTGGGATATTGTTACAGAAGATATTATACAACTAAAAGCGGATTTAGAGAAAATATTGGAAGATTTATAGTAGTAGAAATTTGTTTATGGTAAGTTGACAAAATCTACAAATTATTATATTATTAACATAATGCAATATGCAGGGGTAACTAAAAAGTAGGGAACAAAAATAGGAGGAAACAAGATGAAAAAAAGTACCCTGGAAAAAGTAAGACAGTCTCGGAAAGGAGCGGTAGCCGAATGTATTAAGGCTACAACCTTCTACAAGAAAAAAGAAATGGAGAAGGTGTTAAAAACTTTCTTCGGAGAAGAGGCGCAAGTCTCCACCAGTAAATATCGCTCTACCTTTATAGGAAGGAGGGAGATACAACTGTATGAAATTACCATACAGATAGGAAACGGTCCTGTCAACGAGTACCTTGCTTATTGGCAAGACTACTTGGTAGCGGAGCCGTATTTAATGCTCTTTGATATGCTGAAAGAGACGGCAGTTCAGTTGCAAAAGATGGGAAAACGTGTAACTCCCACTTTTTGGAAAAGGACGCGTGGTGAGTGCGAAGATTTGCAAAAAGACTTGGAGGACCAGCAAACTATGCCAATACCACAAGACTTTGGTCATCTGTTAGGAGTGTGGCAAACAGTTTCCTACTAGAAAAGAGGCGTTTGCCTCTTTTTTTTAAAAAATGCTTGCTAAAATGTATAAATTATGCTAATATAGATAACATAAGTAAAAAGCAAAGAAAAAGAGGAGTACGTTTTGTAATAACTATCACAGAGAAAAGAAGTAACCTGCTGAGAGCTTCTTATAGAAAAGAAAACGGAAGGTAGCTTTGGAGCTGATGTATTGAAAGAAAAAAGTAGATATATCCGTGTTACTTGCGTTAAAAGTATTTAAGATAACAAAAAGAAACTTTTTGTTAAGTAAGGTGGTAACGTGAGAGAAGAACTCGCCCTTATAAGGGGGTAGAGTTCTTTTTTGAATTTGTAAAACGTAAAATCCTATCGCAAAAAGAAAATGAGGAGGGAAAGAAAATGTGCGAAAAACATGAATTAGAAGGGGCGTATCAGCCAAAAGATTTTGAAGAAAAATTGTATCAAAAGTGGGAAAAAGAAGGGTATTTCAAACCAAGTGAAGATACTAGCAAAGAGCCATATACCATTGTAATTCCACCACCAAATATTACAGGAAAATTGCATATGGGGCATGCTTTAGATGAAACCATTCAAGATATTTTAATCAGGTACAAAAGAATGGCAGGATATAATGCACTTTGGTTACCAGGAACAGACCACGCTGCCATTGCAACAGAGGCTAAAATTGTAGAAAAATTAAAAGAGGCAGGCATTACTAAAGAAGATTTAGGAAGAGAAGGCTTTTTGGAAAAAGCATGGGATTGGAAAAAAGAATATGGAGGAACCATTACAAAACAATTACGAAAATTAGGCTGTTCTTGTGATTGGTCCAGAGAAAGATTTACCATGGATGAGGGATTATCAGAAGCGGTAAAATATGTATTTATCAAATTATATGAAAAAGGTCTTATTTATAAAGGCAAAAAGATGATTAACTGGTGTCCTTATTGCAATACATCTATTTCCGATGCAGAGGTAGAATATGAAGAGGAGCCAACTCATTTATGGCATATTCGTTATCAAGTAAAAGGAGAAGATAGATACGTAATAGTAGCTACTACTAGACCAGAAACCATGCTGGGAGATACAGGTGTTGCCGTACATCCAGATGACGAAAGATACAAAGATTTAGTAGGAAAAACAGTTATTCTTCCTATTATGAATAAGGAAATTCCAGTAATAGCAGATGAATTTGTAGAAACACAATTTGGAACAGGTGCTGTAAAATTGACACCAGCCTGTGATCCAAACGATTATGCAGCAGCATTAAAACATAACCTAGAAATTGTAGAAGTGTTTGACGAAAACTTTAAAATGGGAAATTTAGTACCAGAATACAAAGGCATGGATTTGCTAGAGGCAAGAGAAAAAATAGTAGAGAGATTGCAAAAACAAGGCGATTTAATAAAAATAGAAGATTATACACATAATGTAGGAAAATGTTATCGTTGCCACCATACCATAGAGCCAAAAATATCAGAGCAATGGTTTGTAAAAATGAAACCATTAGCAGAGCCAGCTATCGAAGCAGTAAAAAAAGGAGAAGTACGTTTTATCCCAGAGAGATTTGACAAAATCTACTATAATTGGATGGAGAATATACAAGATTGGTGTATATCTAGACAATTATGGTGGGGACATAGAATTCCAGCCTATTATTGTGAAGATTGTGATAATGTTATGGTAGCAAGCGAAGAGCCAAAACAATGTACCAAATGTGGCAGTAGCCATATCCATCAAGACGAGGACACCTTAGATACATGGTTTAGTTCAGCGTTATGGCCATTTTCTACATTAGGTTGGCCAGAGAAAACAAAAGATTTTGAGTATTTTTACCCAACCAATACATTAGTAACAGGATATGATATCATTTTCTTCTGGGTAGCCAGAATGATATTTTCAGGAATAGAACATACAGGAAAAGTACCATTTAAAGATGTATTGATTCATGGAATTGTGAGAGATAGCCAGGGAAGAAAAATGTCTAAGAGCTTGGGCAATGGAATAGATCCATTAGAGGTAATAGAAACCTATGGTACAGATGCTTTAAGATTTTCTTTAACAGTAGGTACGACACCAGGAAACGATATTCGTTATATGCCAGAAAAATTAGAATCTGCCTCTAACTTTGCCAATAAATTATGGAATGCTTCTAAATTCGTGTTAAAACATTTAGAAAATGCGAGCAAAGAAACACAAGAAAAAATGATAGAAGAAGAAATTCCAGAAAACCTATGTTATGAAGATAAATGGATATTATCTAAGGCAAATCAATTAGCAAAAGAAGTAACCAATCATCTAGATAATTACGATTTAGGAATTGCTGCACAAAAAATTTATGATTTTGCATGGAATGAATTTTGCGATTGGTATATAGAAATGGTAAAACCACGTTTATTTGATGAGCAAAAGGAAAGTATGCAAAGCGCATTGTGGACATTAAATAAAGTATTAATCATAATATTAAAATTATTACATCCTATTATGCCATTTGTAACAGAAGAGATTTATCAAACCCTATATCACAAAAAAGAAAGTATTATGATTTCCAATTGGCCACAATATAGCAAAGACTTAGATTTTTCAGAAGAAGAGCAGCAAATAGAAGAAATCAAAGAAGTAATTGTAGGAATTAGAAATATACGTACGAATATGAATGTACATCCTTCTAAAAAATCAAAACTAATTTTTGTAACAAAAACAATGAAAAATGTGATAGAAACAGATAAAGCAATGATACAAAAATTAGGATATGCCAATGAAATTATTGTACAAGAAGAGAAGAAGAACATTCCACAAAATGCCATGTCTATTGTAACAAAACATATGGAAGTATTTATTCCATTTGAAGATTTAGTAGAAATAGAGGCAGAAAAACAAAGATTGACAGACGAAATAAAGAGATTAGAAGCAGAAGTACAAAGAGCAGAAAAAATGCTTGCAAATCCAGGTTTTGTAAATAAAGCGCCAGAAAAGAAAGTGCAAGAAGAAAAAGAAAAACTAGCTAAGTATCAAACCATGTTAGTAGCAACAAAAGAAAGACTAGAAAAGTTGAATTAGCAAAAAGTCCAGATAATCTGGACTTTTTGAATATAGAAACATATTCACGTATAGTGTGCCAGAAAGTTAGGAGAAATTATAGATGAAAAGTAAAGAATTTTATAGAAAAATAAATGAATATATGAAAGAAATGAAAAAAGAAGAAATAGTAGATTTTGTAAGTAATATAATAAGAAAAATACCAGAAAGTAAATTTGAAGAAATTTTATGTATGATGAACATGGATAATAGATGTTTGAGTGATATTGAAATAAAGGATAAAATTAATGAATATAAGGAAAAATTCAAAGAAATCGAAGAAGGAAATTTGTATTTTTATGCAGAACAATATGAAGATTATTCTTATGGTTGGGATGATTGGAAAATTGAATATTCTGATAAGGATAATTTAGGTGATATAATAAAAGATTCAGTAGGATATGCTGTTAATCTAGTAAATCATAAAAAATATAACTATGCAAAAGAGATTTTGGATATGATTTTAGAAACAAATTATCAAGCTTTTGATGAGGATATGGGAGAAAGTTTTGAAATTTCATTATCAGAGATGAGAGAATACGAATTAATATCTGTGAATATAGCAATAGTATGCTTATATATGATTTATGTTACTTATCAAATTTCTAATAATAAAGTAAAAGATATATATCATTATTTCAAAAATAATCCTAATTTTAGGGATGTATCCATTGAAGATTCCTTTAAATTAGGAACTGAGAAATTAAGAGATTTAGATACTTTTTATTTAGAATGGATAAATTTTTTATCTGGAATAAAAGGAGATATAGAGTATCGTTTATTAAGAGAAGCTCTTATTTATACTGATTATATAGGATATGAAAAATACATAAATCAAATTACAAAGAATCAACCTAAAATTTATATGGATGTTTTTAATTACTTACAAGAAAAAAATAAAACGAATGAATTAATTGACTTGGGAAATAAAGTATTAAAAACTATGGATAGTCATTTAAAAATAGGTAGCGATATAGCTTTATATTTGGCAAATATGGATACAGAAAACAAAGAAGAGTATATTTGTAAAGCTTTTACTTTTCATACAAATGTATTAAATTTACTAAGAATTATAAATAATGGATATTATGAAAAACATAAAGAGGATATAAAAAGTAAAATAATATATACTAATACTCAAGAGTGTAAAGAAATAAATATAATTGACAAAAAAACATATTATTTATTACAGTTTTTTATAGGAAATTTTGAAATATTTTTTCAGGAAAGTATTAAGCACAAAGAGTTACTTGGTTGGACAAATTCTTTTGAAAAAATAGCAGTTTATCTGTGGTTATTATTATTAAATGAAAATAATGAGAAAACAAAGAGTTTTTCAAAAATAATCTCCTATATTTTTTCAGATATAGGATATTGTGAAAAAGAAAATCAATTTTTAAATAATAATATGGATGAAATATGGAAGAAATGGAAAAGTAATTTTAAAATAGATGAAAAAATAAAAAGCAAAGTAATAAAATGGTTAGAAGTACTAATAGAAAATAGAGTAGAAGCTATTTTGCAAGGTAACTATAGAAAATCATACAATAAAGTAGCATTATTAATAGTAGCTTATGGTGAAATGATTGCATCACAAAATTTAGGAACAAAAGAAGAATATATTAGATATTATATGAATAAGTATGCAAGACGTTCTGCCTTTAGAAGGGAATTAAATGAATTAACTTTAAATTTTATGTAAAATGGCATATAATTAAAATATACATATAAGTTGAAATGTGTATACTGATATCAGGATACGCAATAAAGATAAGGAGGTAAACATGGCAGAGTATATTGATGTCCTAAATGAGGATGGCGTAAAAACAGGAGAAATTCTGACGAGAAAGGAAGTTCATGCAAAAGGATTATGGCATAGAGCAATTGTGATTGCCATAATCAACGAAAAAAATGAGATTCTTTTGCTCAATATTATGACTTTTTTATCTTGCGTAAAAACGGTATCAAAACCAAGCATATTCGTATGCAGGAATCAGAGGTGCAAGCTGTGAAGTTTGTAAATTTGATTGAATTAGAGCAAATATTACAATCTGATAAGATTGTAAAGAGAGAACCTGTATACAATGCGTTACGCGATTATTTATATTGCTATTAATGCTTGGAAGCACTAACGAAAAGAAAGTATTTTTCTCCCTCTTTTCTAAAAAGAATAGAGGGTTCTTTTTATGCAAAAATGTCCCACTCATCCCTGACATTTTTGAGACATGTCTCACTTAGACCCTGACTTAAATGGGACATGGGAAGAATAATGTCGAAAAAATGTCAAAAATCGCTAAAACTTCTTAAATTTTGCTATTGGAAAAAATTACCATATGCAATATAATAACCTTAACAAACAAAAGGAAAAAAGGAGGAAAAAAGTTGTGAAGATTCAATATGATCCCAATGAAAAAGTACTCTTATTGCAAATAACAGAGGAGATAGACCATCACACAACAGAAAAGATAAGGAGGGAAGCGGACGATGAAATTGCAAGATTTATGCCTAGAAAAGTTATATTTGATTTTAGTAACGTCACTTTTATGGATAGTGCAGGAATAGGAATGATTATTGGCAGATATAAAATGGCGAAAATGTTAGGAGGCACCTTAGAAATGGTAAATGTAAGTCCTAGCATAAAAAAGATTTTTGAAATGAGTGGTGTAGTAAAAATTTGCCCTATTAGAGAGGCAAGTTAATCTAAATATACGGATGAGACTGGGAAAAACAATAGGTTGCTTAAAATACAAGCAACAAAGGAGGAAAATGTGAAAAGTGTTTATGAAAATGAAATGAAATTGGAATTTATGAGTAAGTCTAATAATGAGGCTTTTGCCAGAATTAGTGTGGCAGCTTTTGCTTCTCAATTAGACCCAACCATTGAAGAATTAGCGGATATAAAAACTGCTGTATCTGAGGCAGTAACAAATTGTATCATTCATGGGTATGAAGAAAAAGAAGGGATAATAAAAATAGAGTGCAGGCTGATAGCAAACACCATTATCATAGAAATAGCAGATACAGGAAAAGGAATAGAAAATATAGCGCTAGCTAAACAACCTTTATATACTTCTAAGCCAAATTTAGAAAGATCTGGTATGGGTTTTACCATTATGGAGAGCTTTATGGATGAAGTACAAGTGGAATCTATTGTGGGATTAGGTACAAAGGTGACAATGAAGAAAATGATAAAAAAAGACGAGGTATCTAAAGAAGAAATAACAGATGTATTAAATCAAATGAAGCAATCATCTTTTCCAATGAATAACTAAAGAGGAGAAGGATAGAGCATGATTGAAAATGATGCAAAAGAAATATTAGAGGCTCAAAACGGTAATACAGAAGTTTTAGCGAGGTTGATAGAAAAAAATACAGGGCTTATTTGGAGTATTGTAAGGCGCTTTAAAGATAGGGGCTATGAACTAGAGGATTTATATCAAATTGGTAGTATCGGTTTTATAAAATCTATCAAACGTTTTGATATATCTTTTGATGTAAGGCTTTCTACTTATGCAGTTCCATACATTCTAGGAGAAATTAAGCGTTTTATTCGTGATGATGGAAGTGTAAAAGTGAGTAGAAGTGTAAAAGAATTAGCAGCTAAAATTAGGGATATTCAAGCCAGATATTTAAGGGAAAAAGGAGAAGAAATTTCTATTTCTGAAATGGCAAAGGAATTAAAAATTTCTAAAGAAGAAATTGCGGTTGCGCTAGATTCTTTAAATCCCACAGTTTCTATCTATGAGCAAATTTATTCAGATGAAGATGGAGGAATTCATTTAGCAGATAAATTAGATACAGGAGTAGATGAAGCAGAAAGTATTGTAGATAATTTGTCATTAAAAAATGCTATTTCTACTTTAGGCGAAAGAGAAAGACAGTTAATTATTTTGCGCTATTTTAGAAATAAAACACAAATGCAAGTGGCAAAAATATTGGGAGTAAGCCAAGTACAAGTTTCTAGAATGGAGAAAAAAATATTAGAACAAATGAAAACAAAATTAGCCATGTAAAGGAGTTCCTAGAATGAAAAAAATAGGCTTATGTGTATTGGTATTTGTGATACTTTGTTTCCTACTTCCAGTAGTATTTACAAAACCGTTTCAAATAGCGGAGGCAAGTGGACAAAATACAGAAAAAGAGGAAAACATAATAGAGGGGCAAACGGAGCAAGAGTATGATTATAAACAATATAATACCATTCAATTATTGCATGCTAGTACGGCAGAAGTAGAAGAGTTGCCTCTGGATACTTATTTATATGGAGTTGTTTCTAGCGAAATGCCAGCCTCTTTTGAAAAAGAAGCATTAAAAGCGCAAGCAGTAGTAGCAAGAACGTATACCATTTATAAAATACAAAATAATTCACAAAAACATGAGGGTGCAGATATTTGTGATAGTTCTGCTTGTTGTCAAGAATGGATTTCTAAAGAAGATAGGCTTGCCAAGTGGGAAGAAAGTACAAGGGAAGAATATTGGAATAAAATTGTAACTGCAGTAGAAGAAACGAAAGGGAAAATCATTACTTATGAAGGAAAGCCAATTAATGCTTTCTTTCATGCCAATAGTGGTGGAAAAACAGAAACTACCTTAAACGTTTGGGGAGGCAGTGGTTATCCCTATTTGCAAACAGTAGCGACTACTGGAGAAGAAGGATATACCCAATATCAGTCAGAAGTAATATGCACAAAGCAGGAATTTACGGATAAAATAAAAGAGAAGCATAGTGATTTTACGATAGACTTTTCACAAGCAAACTGCATACAAGTATTAGAATATACAGATGGGGATAGAGTAAAGACCATTCAAATAGGAAATTTGAGCCTATCAGGAGTAGAAATAAGGACAATATTTGGTTTAAAGTCTGCTAATTTTACGATTACAATAGAAGGGGATAATATAAAATTTTCTGTATTAGGTTATGGTCATGGCGTTGGAATGAGCCAAACAGGTGCAGATAGCATGGCGAAAGCGGGCAGTGATTATGTAGAGATTATCAAACATTTTTATACAGGAGTAGAAGTGGAAGATGTCTCATAAAAAAATGTATAAAAGAGGAAAAACAGGAAATACTCTAACTAAAGAAAAAATGAAGGAGGAGTAATATGAGACGACAAATGAGAAGAAATTATACAGATGAAAGAGAAAGCAAAAAAATGCTATATATAGCAGGAGGTGTATTATTACTTGCTATTGTTGCTTTTGTAGTTACTTTTATCATTTACAGTAATGTGATAACAGAAGAGAGTGAGCAACCAGAAACAACAATTACAGATTTAGCTACAACGAATGCAATTACATCACAAGCCAGTAGTTCCATAGGAACAACAGTAAATGAAGTGGAACAATC
>CALXAS010000029.1 GCA_944386315.1 uncultured Clostridia bacterium
CCATTGAAATATAAGCAAAAACTATCAATTTCAATAAAATTCAAAAATTGCTGATAATACCCTCATAACCCGAAGGCATACAGAAAACCAAATAGATTTTAACAATACAGATATACCGACAAAAAAAGCATATTTTTGTCAAAAAGCACAATCCATTTACAAGTTTCGACAAACTTTGCAAAAGAAAACTGATATAATCCTCCTAGGGGGATGATTATGAAAAAAAGGGAAAAGATAATATCAATAATATTAGCTGTATTAAGTATAATTTCAATTGAAGTTAATACGTATGCCCATTCAGGAAGAACAGATGCAAATGGAGGGCATAAAGATAATAAAAATAAAAGTGGCTTAGGAAGTTACCATTATCACTGTGGAGGGAATCCAGCTCATTTACATACAAATGGAATTTGTCCGTATTCATCTAATGAGCCTAATTCAAAAGAGACATCTAGTACGCCTGATTCAAAGGATACATCTAGTTCTTCGTCCGCAAATACAAAAGAGACACCAACGACACCAACTACTATAGAAATAACAAAACTAGAAATACAAGAAAATATAGAAAACTTGGAAGTGGGAGAGACGAAAGTATTAACAGTAACAATAATACCTAGCAATGCAACAAATAAAAATCTTACTTGGAGTTCAAGTGATGAAAATATAGTTACAGTTACTGAAACAGGAGAAATTACAGCAAAGAAAGCTGGAATAGCAGATATAACAGTAGCCAGCACGAATGGAAAAACAAGTACAATAAAAATAAACGTAAAAGAAACAAAAAAAGAAGTAACTAGTAGTATCATAAAAACGTCAGTAACTAGTAAAACTAATAGTGTAAATGAGAATATAACAAAGAATGAAGAAGATACAAGTCTATTAGGAGGAACTCTAATATTAGCATTGTTGGGAGTTGGTGGATATTTTGGTTATAAAAAGCATAAAAACACAAAATAACATCCAAAAATCACATCCTAAAAGCACACCAACTAGAAATTAACACACAAGCTCTTCTAAAAATAAAAATTCGCAATAGCGGACAAAATAAAAACATGGCACTCATAAAGAAAAAGATTAGAACCTCTCTAATCTTTTTCTTCGTCCACATGTTCTCTATGTAGTTTCACTTTTTCATATAATATAGTAGCAACTTCTGGGTTGTAAGGACCGTTAAAATCCTTAATGGGTGCAAATTCGTCTTCTCTCTTTATACGAAGCAATTGAATAGAAGGGAAGAAAGCAAAAGCATCGAAAATAAAATTTTCAAACTTAAATGTATTAGGCTTTTCTGGTACTTGCTTCATTCCTTCTTCATTCACGAAGGTATTTTTCTTAAAAGCACGATGGTAGGGAAGAGTGTCTTTTGCTAATTGCTCTAAGGCACTAATATGAAAAAGATGAGAAAGTACATTAATATCGCGAAAACAATCGTGTCCGGTAGATGCATCTATTTGTGTTTTCATTTCTTCGGTTAAATAGCAACAGTCCACAATAGAAGGTTTGCCTTTTTTGGAGGCAAATATCCAATCTTTATCGTCTGGATTTTCTTTGCGAAGTGTTTTCGAAGCAGTCAAATGCCCATTTTGAATGGTAAGTCCCAATAAAAGAGGGTCTACACCTTTTAGCAGAACATTATCAATGCCTGCAAAGAATACCCATTCAATTCCTTGCCTTTCCATGGAAGAAAGATACCCCGCCTTTGCTAAAGCAGAAAAAACATCTCCATTTCCATTAGAAGCTTCTTTAATTTTAAAAGTTTCCTCTAATACTAAATTCCCATTGGTATCAATAATCGGTAACTCCGATTGAGAAAAGAAAAAGATAGCGTCTTTTGGATAACCAAAATAATTTTTCTGCTGAAAGAATAATTTGGTAGCCTCATCGTTATAAATACTAGTCATAATATACCAGGGAATAGTGGTTTGCATGGTATCATTGATTTCTTTTAAATTGTCACAAATAATTTCAAATAAGGATTTTTTAGGTTTCAAATCTAACTCAAAAGTACCTTTAGGTCCTTTATAACCAAGTCTAGTTCCTTGACCTCCTGCCAGTGTAACCATTGCTACTTTTCCTTTAGAAATAGCAGCATTTCCTATTTTTTCAAAACTATTTATTTCAGAAGAAGAAAGCTCTTCTTTGTCGGTATAGGGCAAAGCAGATAAATCATGAGGAGAGATGACCTCATCTATTTTAGAATGGTTATATAATTGTAAAATTTGTGCAAAATCAATAGAAAGAATTTGACTCACGAGAGAGTGTTTTTCTTCTTCCGTCAGTTCTTCCCAAAAATTCCATAAATGCTCTTGGTGATACTGTTTTAAAATTTGTTTTGCCAGATCGATATCTTCCATAAATTCCATCCTTTATTTTTCTTTATTTTATCGAAAATTTATATAAAATAAAGTTTTTTTCTTGTTATATCATATTAACAATATACAAAACTAGTGAATTGCGGTTTGCAAAGTTCGAATAATAATTTCTTTATTAGGCATATCCGAAGCCTCTAAATATTCAATTTCTTTACCAATGTCAAAAGGTAGTCTTACAAAAGTAAAAGAAAGAGAAGAAAGTGTAGGAGAGTCTAAATCTCCTTCTAAAATAACGTAAGAAGACATGGTAGAAAAGCGATTAGTAGGATCATTTTCATCTTCATTTAGCATTTCTGTGGGGATACCCACACTACCTACATTAAAAACGGTTTTGTTACCAAAACGGAAAAGATTAGGTGTATGCAGATGTCCATAACCAATGACATCTGGAGTAGAATCCTCTGTGCTTTTTCCTAGAAATTCTGTATTTTTAAATAACTCTTCTGGGTTAGTAATAATGTGGTTAAAATACCTAGAATCACTGTTAGAGTAAACAGGATTAAAAATATCTTCTAGCCCAGAAGGAGAAGCATGAAAAAGGCGAATAAGATGACCACTCATATAAAAGTCGTAAGAAATAGGGCAATGATGGATAAAGTTGGCACGTTCTTCACCAATTTTATCTCTACTCCAAAAACGCCCATATTCCACACCAGGTCTGCAAATAACAGCATCGCAGTTTCCTTTTATAATAACATCACATTTTTCTCTTAATAAATCGATTACTTTGTCAGGATTCGCACATTTGATAACGCAATCTCCTAAACAATAAATTTTATGAATTTGTCTTTTTTCTATATCTTCCATAACAGCCTTTAGTGCTGTTATATTTCCATGAACATCCGAAAGAATAGCTACTCTATCCATTTTCTACTCCTTCTTTATTATATAAAAGAAAATCTATATAATAAAACCTTTATTTTATGTCACAATTATATAACAAAATCACATAACTTACAAGGATAAGATAAGGTAAAAATGGAAATAATGTGAGTAGATAATGGTTTTCTATAAAAGTTTGATTTTTAAATCCTAGAGAATAGGTATATTTAGAAAATTTTTGTAGAACCGCGTAGCGATCAAACGAGCCTTGTATAAGGCGAGTGCGATTGAAGCAACCTACCGCAAAATGTCTGCTATACGACATTTTGCATCAAAGGTTGCGACAACAAGGTTCAAAAAAATTAGATAAATATACCTGTTCTCTAAGAAAAAACTAAGAAAACCACTATCTAATAAAAATAGAAAGAAGAAAAAGAATGAACCAAACACAAATAGAACAAGCTTTAGAAAATAAAGAAATAAAAGTGTATTTGCAACCACAGTTTGATTTAACCACAGAAAAATTAGTGGGTGCAGAAAGCCTTGTGCGATGGCAGAAAGGTGCTATTATGGTACCACCAAGTAGTTTTATTCCTTTTTGTGAGCAAACAGGCTTTATTACCCAAATAGACCAATATGTATTAGAAACCGTATGCCAGCATATGCAAAAATGGAAACAAAAAATACCTATTGCAGTAAATGAATCGAGAAGGCATTTATACAATTCCCATCATGTAGAAGAATTAGAGCAAACTATCAGAAAATACGGAATAGAAGCAAAATATATAGAATTGGAGATGACAGAAACAGCAATTGTGCATGATATAGAAGCGGCAAAAGAAGCAGAAAGAAAGGTACATGCTCTAGGCTTTAAAGTGGCCATGGATGATTTTGGAACAGGTTATTCTTCCTTTAGCATGTTAAGGCAAATAGAAATTGACATTTTAAAAATAGATAAATCTTTTGTAGATGAAGTAACGCAAGATAAAAGGGGAAAAATTATCATAGAAACCATAATTAGCATGGCAAAAAAATTAAAAATGACTACTATTGCAGAAGGAATAGAGACAAAAGAGCAAGCAGAGTATTTAAAAACCATAGGCTGTGATATAGCACAAGGCTATTATTATGCACTTCCTATGGCGATAGAAGAATTTGAAAGACGATATTTAGCATGAAATAAAAAGCAAACCATACAATAGAAAAAGGAGGTGAGCAAATGTTAAAAATGATAGAATTACCTTATCCAACCAATGCATTAGAACCCTATTATAGTCAGGAAACATTAGAATTACATTATCAAATTTTATACAAAGGATATGTTGATAATACCAATAAAACACAAGAACAATTAGCACAGGCAAGAAAAAATAAAGATTTTTCTAATATAAAATGCTTGGAGAAAAATTTAAGTTTATGGGATTGTATTCCCGTTTTAGTATTAGATATGTGGGAGCATTCCTACTATTTACAATATAAAACAAAAAGACCGGATTATGTACAAAACTATTGGAATATAGTAAATTGGAATGTGGTAAATAAAAGATGGGAAAAAATACAAAAAAATGATGAAAGATAAAAAATTCGTGTTATAATAGGGTAGCAAAGGAGGAAAAATAACATGGCTGATAGAGAAGAAAAAATAGATATTGAAAAATTGTATGGGAGAGAAGCATTTGCTTCAGTAGAAGAATGGAAAGAAGAACAAAATATAGATGTAGAAAAGGGATTAAATAGTGCGCAAGTAGCTGATAATAGTAAAAAATACGGAAAAAATGAAATGAAACAAAAAAAGCCAAAGAAGTGGTATCATTATTTGATAGAAAGTTTCATTAGTCCATTTAACTTAATTTTATTAGGTATCACAGTGGTTCTTTTCTACACAGATGTGTATTTAAGCAGTCCACCTAGCTATGCCAACATTACAGTTATTCTACTATTAGTAATCATTAGCACCCTATTAGAGTTTTTTGAAGTGTATCGCTCTAATCAAGCAGCAGAAAAACTAAAGAGTATGGTAGAAGCAAAAGCAACAGTATTAAGAGACGGAAAAGAGCAAAAAATACCTATGTCAGAGATAGTAGTAGGCGATATTTTACTATTATCCGCAGGGGACATTATACCAGCAGATTTGAAAGTGCTAGAAGCAAAAGACTTATATGTGAATCAGTCTTCTTTAACAGGAGAATCTGATAGTGTAAGAAAAGTAGAAAAAACACAAATGGAAACAAAAGAGGATTTAGAATTTATTACAGACTTAGATACTATTTGCTTTATGGGAACAAATGTAATGAGTGGATATGGAAAAGCAGTAGTAATTAAAGTAGGAGATAATACCTATTTTGGAAAAGTAGCAAATACCATTCAAACAGGAAAGCCTAAAACAGCTTTTCAAAAAGGAATAGAAAGTGTTAGTAAATTATTAATACGTTTTATGTTGGTACTAATTCCCATCACTTTTATGATAAATGTAGCAAGACATGGTGTGTTGGTAGCGTTCACTTTTTCTGTAGCAATTGCTATTGGAATTACACCTTTATTACTACCAGTGTTATTATCCTCTAGTTTGGCAAAAGGTGCAAACCGTATGGCAAAGAAAAAGACCATTATCAAGAAACTAGATGCTATCCAAAGTTTTGGCGCTATGAATATCTTATGTACAGATAAAACAGGAACGCTAACAGAAGATAAGATTGTGCTAGAAAAATACTTAGATGTTCACGGAAAAGAAGACAAAAGAATATTAAAACATGTTTTTCTAAATAGCTATTTCCAAACAGGTTTAGAAGGAAATATAGATGTAGCCATTGTAGAAAGAGCTAAAAAGGAAGGCATAGCAGAAATAGTAGAAAACTATGAAAAAATAGATGAAATACCATTTGATTTTTCTAGGAGAAGATTATCTGTTGTTGTAAAAGATAAGCAAAATAAAAAACAATTAATTACCAAAGGAGCCATAGAAGAAATCTTAGAAATATGTAGTTTTGTAGATGATAAAGGACAAGTAAGTAGTATGACACCTGCCTTAAAAAAAGGAATATTAGAACAGGCAAAGCAGATGAATAAAGAGGGCTTACGTGTATTAGGGGTATGTCAAAAAAATAACATAGAAAAAGTAGAACATTTTGCTGTACAAGATGAAAAAGACATGGTATTGTTAGGATTTATAGGATTTTTAGATCCACCAAAAGAGAGTGCAAAAGAAACCATTAAAAACTTAAATAAGCATGGTATAAGAGTCATTGTATTAACCGGAGATAATGAATATGTTACCAAAGCAGTGTGCGAAAGGGTAAACATTAATGCAAAAAGAATTGTATTGGGTAACCAAATAGATAAATTATCCGATATAGGAGTAAAAAGACTACTTCGTAATACCAATGTATTTGCCAAATTATCTCCTATTCAAAAAGCGAGAATTGTTAGAATTTTAGGAGAAGCAGGTAATGTAGTAGGTTATATGGGAGATGGTATTAATGATAGTCCATCCCTAGTAAATGCAGAAGTAGGTATATCGGTAGACACCGCCGTAGATATAGCAAAAGAAACAGCAGATATTATTCTATTAGAAAAAGATTTAGATGTATTAAGACAAGGTGTAATAGAAGGAAGAAGAACTTTTGGTAATTTATTAAAATATATCAAAATGGCAGCTAGCTTTAACTTCGGTGAGGTAACCTCTGTATTAATTGCCAGCATCTTTTTGCCATTCTTCCCGATTACCCCAATTCAATTATTAGTACAAAGCTTGTTATATGATATAGGACAGTTATCTTTGCCAACCGATAATGTAGATGAAGAATATTTAGAAAAACCAAGAAGATGGGATATGAAAAGCTTAAAAAGATTTATGCTATATATGGGACCAACTAGTTCTATTTTCGATTTATTAATCTTCTGGCTTTTATGGTTTGTGTTTGATATTAGAGAGGGGCAAGCAGCATTATTCCAAAGTATCTGGTTCTCTTATGGAATTGTATCTAATTTAATAGGACTTCATATTATTAGAACAGCTAAAATTCCATTTTTAGAAAGCCATGCATCTAAAACCGTGTACTTATTTACTTTTGCATTGTGTGCGGTAGCGGTATGCATACCATTTACTTTTATAGGAGAATTCTTAGGATTAGTACCATTAACACCAACCTTTATAGGACTTATTTTTGTTATACCAATCCTATATTGTTTTGTAGCTTTAATTGTAAAAAAATTATATATACGCAAATTCGGCGATTGGATTTAAACACTATATTACCGAATAGATAAAGCTTTTCAGGAAGGGAAAATCAACGAAGCGGAGAATATATTATTTGAAGAGATATCCGTAGAAAATCCTTCCTATTTGGAGATAGCCATAGATTTTTATACAAAGGCAAATCAAAAAACAGAAGAAGAGCTAAGGCAAATGCAGTTTTCAAAAGAAGAAATAGTAGAAGGAATGAAAGATATCATGGACATGTTTGGTATACAAATGATTTAAAGAATAGGAGCGTGAACATGAAAAAGGCATGTGTAGAGATAAAATGGATAAGAGAGAAGAAAGTGAAAAAAGCTTTCTTCTTTTTGCTTGTCACCAAAAATGACAAAAAGCATACAATAGGGTAAAAAGAAGGAGGAAACGAAATGGAAAATATAATAGGAAAAACACCAATGATACAAATAAAATACAAATATCAAGGAAATCAAAGATATATCTATGCTAAATTAGAAGCTTTTAACATGACAGGAAGTATTAAAGATAGAATGGCAAGTTATATTATACAAAGAGCCAAACAAAGGAAAGAATTAAAGCCAGGGCAAGCAATCGTAGAGGCAACTAGTGGAAATACAGGAATCTCTTTATCAGCCATAGGAGCAAAAGAAAATCATCCCGTGTACATATTCATGCCAGATTGGGTAAGTGAAGAACGTGTAAAAATTATGGAAAGCTATGGAGCCACAGTAAAACTATTTTCTGCACAGCAAGGAGGATTTAGACGTTGTATACAAGAGGCACAATACTACGCTAGTAAAATAAATGGTTTCTATGTCAATCAATTTGCTAACCGAGATAATGTGATGGCACACTACCAAACAACAGGATTAGAAATACTAGAACAAGTGCATGAGCCAATAGGAGGTTTTGTGTCTGGTATTGGTACAGGAGGCACCCTAATGGGAGTGGGAAGAAGACTAAAAAAACAAGACCCAAGCATAGTGCTTGCCGCCATAGAGCCAGATAAAATGCCATTATTGTCCAAAAATAGAGCAATAGGACAACATAAAATAGAAGGCATTGGAGACGACTTTATACCAGAAATAGTAGATAGAAATATGATAGATACAGTCATTGTCATTAACGACGACGATGCAGTAAATATGGCAAGATTGCTTGCTAAAAAATTAGGCTTAGGCGTTGGTATCTCTTCAGGAGCCAATTTCTTAGGAGCAGTTATCTTAAGAGAAAAAATAGATTTGCCAGTAGTAACCGTGTTCCCAGACGATAATAAAAAATACTTATCCACAGACTTAGCAAAAAATGTGGATAACAGCGAAGATATGATATCTAACCATGTAGAATTAGTTCCATGAACTTTGCAATTTAGATGCAATTTAGGGACGTTCCTTAAATTGCATAAATAATCTTTAGTAAAAGGCATAGATGTTTCTATGTCTTTTTGTTGACCGCTTACAGTACGTGTAGAAAACAATGCTTAGCTCACAACCGTGAACCATACTCACTGTACAATATTTAGAAGTATGGTAATATATAAAATATAATTGTAATAACTTATTGACATAAATTAAAACTAGAAAAAGTGAATAAGTTAAGAGAAATTGGGAAAACATAAGAAAAATAGGAGGAGAAGATAACATGAGAAATTTTGTTAAAAAACAAAGTGGTATTACGCTAATTGCCCTTGTCGTAACTATCATTGTATTAATCATTTTAGCTGGCGTATCTATAGCCATGCTAGTAGGCGAGAATGGAATTATTACGCAGGCACAAAAAGCAGATGAATTAACAACACAAGCACAGCAAAAGGAAGCAATTGAGCTAGCCGTAGCATCCGTGCAAGCACAAGGAACTTTAGAACTAGATAGAACAAAACTAGAGACAGCATTACAATCACAATTAGGAGACGCGTCATATACTCTAACAGAAAATGGAGATGGAAGTTTTCTCTTACAAATAGCAGAAAGAAGCTATTATATCGACAGTACAGGTGAAGTAATAACACAAGAAAATATGATAGCAATAGGAACAGCAGAAGAACTAAAGACATTTAGAGACGATGTAAATAGTGGAAACAGCTATGAAGGAAAGTATGTATACTTAACAGAAAATATAACATTGGATATAAATGAAGAGTGGGAACCAATAGGAATATATGTAGAATCAATGTCTAATCCGGAGACAAAAGTATTCAGAGGAATTTTTAACGGTAATGGAAATCAAATTGATTATATGAAATTAACTACTTCTGCATACGAAATGCATGGGCTTTTTGGAATTGTAGCGAATGGTGTAGTAAAGAATGTTGGAATTGGAGAGCATTGCAATATAAACATTGAAAATGAAACGCATATCGGTTCGATAGCAGGGTGGTTATCTGATAATGCGACTGTCCAAAATTGTTACAATCTAAGCAATATTTCAGGAGGAGAAATTTATGAAGTTGGTGGAATAGTTGGAGGAGCAGATGGCAACTCTAATATTAATAATTGTTACAATAAGGGAAATATTTCATCGCAAGGATTAGATACTACGAATAGATCTATAGGAGGAATAGTGGGAAATCTTATGTCCGGAAATGTAAAGAATTGTTATAATACAGGAAATATAAAAGCAGCTGCACGGAGGAGGAATTGCAGGAAATTGTATTCATAACTCTAATATAATAAATTGTTATAATGTAGGAATTATAGAATGTCAATATACAGATTGTGCAGGAGTTATTGGCTATTTCTCAGTTAATAGTATATTAAAAAATAATTATTATCTAGAAAATATTATTAATGGAACATCCAATGATAAAATAAGTATAAATGGAATTAATGTAATAAATAGTGAAAATCTAAAGAATTTAAGTGAAACATTGGGGGAAGCGTATAAACAAGATACAAATAATATCAATAACGGATATCCCATACTCGCATGGCAGTGATTTTTTGGTCATGTTCCACTTAACCCTGACTTAAGTGGACACTTCAAAAAAAATGTCGAAAATTATGGAAATAAGTAACCACTAAAAATCCAAAATAAAAAAGTAAGAAAAATAAGGAAAAGATATAATCCTCTCTGTAAGAAAAAAAGCAGGGAGGATAAATTTATGCAAAAACAAAAGAATAAAAAATCAGAAACAGGAATTACATTAATAGCGCTAGTGGTCACAATTTTGTTCTCTTATGACGAAAAAATAAAATGTAGTAATAGCAAAGGTTTCCTCCTAACAACAATTTAGTAAAAATAAAATTTTCACATATTTAAAAGATGAATTGTAAAAAATAATAATACAATGTCATCTTTTTTGAATTTATAATGAAAATTTAAAAAATAAATGCTATAATGTGTATAAAGTTAATTAAAGCGAACAAGTTAAGGAGAGATAGATTTATGACTAAACAACAAATAATAAATTTATTAAATATTGGAGAGAATAAAGAAATAGAATTTAAAGAGTCTAAAAAACAATTACCTAAATCTTTATGGAGTACATATTCAGCTTTTGCAAATTCAAAAGGTCGGAATAATTATTTTAGGAGTAAAAGAGAACAAAGAAAACAATGTATATACTGTAGAAGGTGTGGAAAATGTAAATAATATTCTAAAAGATTTTTGGAATACTATAAATAATAAAGAAAAAGTTAGTCAAAATATTATTAATGATGATAACATTGATATATTAGAAATTGAAAATAAAAAAATTATAGTAATAGAAATATTAAAGGCAAATAGAAGGAATAAACCTATTTATATAAATAACAATCCAATGACAGGAACATATAAAAGATTTCATGAGGGCGATTTCAAATGTTCTGAATATGAAATTAAAACTATGATTAGTGAGAGTAATGAAAAAACGAAAGACCAAATAATATTAGAGGAGTACGATATTAAAAATATAAATAAGGAAACTTTAAAAGATTATAGAATTAGATTTAAAATACATAAAGGAGAAACTCATGAATGGAATAAAATAGAGGATGAAGAATTTTTATACAGATTAAATGCATTAGATAGACAAACTAAAAAATTAACATTAGCAGGTTTGCTAATGTTTGGGGAAGAAAAGGATATAGTATCAATACTTCCAAATTATTTTTTGGATTATAGAGAAATTAAAGATTCTGTAACTACAGAAAGATGGTCTAATAGAATAACTTCTTGGGATGATAGTTGGACAGGTAATCTATGGGATTTTTTTGAAAAAATTGTGAATAGATTAACTGCTGATTTAGAAATACCATTTGAATTAGATAATAATTTGATGAGAATAGAAGATACCACTATTCATAAATGTATTAGGGAAGCTTTATCAAATAGTTTAATACACACACAATATGATGAAAGTGGAAGTATAGTAATAGAAAAAGGAGAGAATTACTTTAAATTTGCAAATCCAGGAAATATGAGAATTCCAGTAGCTGAAGCATTTAAAGGAGGACAAAGTGATCCGAGAAATCCTTTACTTCATAAAATGTTTTCTTATCTAGGATATGGAGAAAGAGCAGGTTCGGGACTATCTATGATAAATGATGTATGGAAGGAAAAAGGCTGGGTAATTCCTGAAATTGAAGAAACGTTTAATCCAAATAGAACAACATTAATATTGTATACTAAGGAAAATAACAGCAATCACATAGATGACTATACCGAAAACTATACCAAAAACTATACCAAAAACTATACCAATTATCCAGATAATATAAATAATACTCAAAGGAAAATAATTGAAATCATAAATGAAAATCCTACAATTACTACAAAGGAATTAGCACAAAAAATAGAAAATATCACTTTGTCTGGAATTAAATGGAATTTGAAAAAATTAAAAGAAAATAAAATTATATCTCGCGAAGGAAATGCCAGAAAAGGAAGATGGATAATATTATAAATGTTAT
>CALXAS010000030.1 GCA_944386315.1 uncultured Clostridia bacterium
GTAAGGTATATAGCTTATCGCATATTACTTTTTCAGGAATCATTCCATAATAAGACAAAGCAAATTCAAATGATAAATAGGATGGTCCATATATGCTTCCTGCCAACAAATAACCATTTACTGAAGAATCTGTTTCATATAAACCATTTATTATCTTTATTAAATTTCCTTTTTTTATTTCTCTACAAATTTTGGTATTTTTGTTAGAATATTCCTTCAAATTTTCTTTTATTATACGACTTGTCAATATCATATTTTCACCTCTTTTTATCATTTTATGATATTTTGTGGTGAAAATCAATACTTTTTTAAATTTTTTTCAAAAAATTTCCAGTTTATTTTTTCCTACTTTGCACATTCTATATAATGAAAAGTAAATTTTCAAATTTTAAATTTTCAGGAGGTGAAACGAAAAATGACAAACAGTAATAAAAAAGTAATTCCAGAAGCAAGAGAAGCTCTAAATAAATTCAAATATGAAGTTGCTTCAGAAGTTGGTGTAACTTTAAAAGATGGATATAATGGAAATATCTCTTCAAGAGATGCTGGTAGAATTGGTGGTAACATGGTAAAAAAATTAATAGAGCAAGCAGAAAGCCAAATGAAATAAGCATTTTTAAGAGCCTTTTTCAAGGCTCTTTTCTTTTTAGGTTACAAACACATATAAATTTCCATACTGATATCTATCGTATCCTTTTTCTTCCATATAGCTTACTACATCATTATATTCCATAGAAAGAATGATAATTCCTTTTTCCTGACTAAAATCTATTTGTTTCAATTTTTCTTTATCTTCTGCTATATAATAATTGTAATAGTAATAATTTCCTAACTTATGGGTTTCTTTTACTCCATAATATTCTTTTTGTTGCCACGTATCCATAAATTCATAAGGCGACATTTTTAAACTCAATGCTGTATAAATATAAGGAGAGGTTTCGTCTACCATAACATATTTTTTACAATTTTTTGCTATTTCATTTTCTTCTATTTCTTCTGTTAATCTTATTAAGTATTGGTCTGTATACCAACTCATTGAAGAATATTTTGCATAAACAAAATAGTATTTTAATTCGAATTGAATAAAGAAAATAGTAATAAAAACAAATGCAACAAGGCAGAGCCATTTAGAATATTTTACAATTTCTAGAACAGCCAATGTCACAAAATATAGGATGGGGATATACAAAACATTTGCTTTGTTCGCTGTACCTATCGTAGTACACAATAATCCTAAAGACAATGTAGTAAAGGCAATTACAAAAACCGCAGTAATACTATATTGCTTTTGCTTTATTGCTCTGTATGTTTTCTTTATTCCTATAATAAACCCCAATAAAAATAAAGGAACATAAGCTGGATAAATTGCATTTTCCGTGAAAAATATGACCTTTATACTTTCTAACCCTGTTTCCCATATATTTTTTATTGCTATTTGGCTAGCTCTAAAGTCCTCCAAAATTGGAAAAGTAAAAATACCTATCTTTGTAGTATGTGCTATGCCAAAATTAACCAATAAAAAATAAATGAGTGGCATTGCCAAAAGGATAATTGGAAGGGCAAATAGGCATATTTGCTTTATTTTTATCTTTTTTATCCATAGCATATATATGCTCCAAACCACCAAAAAGAAAGGCATTGTTATCCACGACAAACAATACGTATACAAAGTAATTCCTACAGATAGTCCAGCCAATAGATATTGATAATTTTTTTCTGCTTTCTGCATCAGCCATAAACTTAGCATAAACATTCCTGCATACAAATTACAATCTAAAGCTTCTCTAGGGGAAAAAATATTCCATGGGCAAGTAATGATAAAAAAGGTAAATATTAGTGCTGTTTTTTTATTTTTTGCTTTAGCTACTAGTAAATACGACGCCACTAAACCTACCAGATAAACCAATAATGCTGGTATGCGATAAGCAAAAATATTACTACCTAATATTTTTATAAAGAAAGCTGCCATATAGCAACAAAGTACGCTTTGTCCATTTCCAAAGTTAGGAAGATATACTGGAAACGAGTTTAAATATCTATCTGTCCCATAATTAGCTATACAATGGGCATCATATGCCATTGCTGCTTCATCTACTCCTATGTATACGGGTAATGTACCAAATTGATAGATTACGCTAATCAAAAGAAGCACTATAAAAAAGCACCATATTTTTTTATAGTGTTGGTTACAAAACGCATCTATGCTCTTATCTATGGTAAATATTTTTCCTTTTTTGTTTGCTCTATATTGCAGTATTTGTATTACTATTGCAGATATAATTAAAATAAGAACGAAAACATAATTTAATAATTTCACTTATCTTTTTCCCTTTCCATTTTCTTAAAGTAATTATATCATTAGCATTTCAAAAAAGACAAGTAAAATGTAGAAAAAAAGAAGATACCTAAAGACTGCTTAAAAAGCAGCCTTGGTACCCTCTCTTTTCTTTTTTATGCTTCTGGTTCTACTAAACCAAAGTTCTTTCCATCTTTTAAACGATAAATCACATTTACTCTTTCTGTTTCTATATTAATAAATACTAAAAACTGATTTTGTGGTTTTGCTTCTAACTCTAATTTTGCATCTTCTGGTGCCATTGGTTTAATGCTGTAATAAATTGTTTTTATAATTTCATCTTCTACCGGATGTTCTTCTACTTTATTCATAGCTTCTTTTAAACGAATGGATTCTGTCATATTTTGTTTATCTTTTTTGGTTTTCATTTTTCTAACTTGACCTTCTAAGATATCAATATCTTTATCGATAGAAGCATATAAGTCTTTATGAGCTGTTACTGCTCTAAAAACATCTCCTTCGGCTGTTGTAACATGCATTTCTGCCACTTGCTCATTTCCTTCTGTTTTGATGGTAGCAAGTACCTCAAAATCCTCTCCAAAATATTTTTCTAGTCTTTCCGATTTCCTTTCTATATAATCTTTAATGGATTCTGTAGCTTTTAGCTCTTTTCCTGTTATTTTAATATTCATAACAATCGCTCCTTTCTGTTTTGCTCTTTTGTTTTTTCGTATCTTTATTATACCTTGTTTTAGAAAATATTTCAAACATTTTGCTCATTTTTTTGCAATATTCACAAATTTTTCATGAATTTTCCATTTTTTTAAATCATTTTTCCTGAATCTCTTGCCAAAATGGGAATTTTGTGATAGAATTTTATTTGCTAAATTGTAGTAACAAAAAAGGGAGGTGCAAAACGATGCCAAATATTAAATCAGCTATCAAACGTGTTAATGTGATTGAAAAGAAAACATTAAGAAATAATATGATAAAATCAGCTTATAAAACAGCTATTAGAAGATTTGAAGAAGCTTTAGCTGCTGGAAACAAAGAAGAAGCTACTAAATTATTTTCAGAAGCTACTAAAAAAATAGACCAAGCTTGCACAAAAGGTGTTATTGTAAAAAACACTGCAGCTAGAAAAAAATCTAATTTAGCTAAAAAATTAAATGCCATTGGCGCATAAGAAAATAAAAGATTGTGCACAGTTTTTTATTGAAAATAGAAAGGTACTGTTTCGTAGTACCTTTCTATCTTTTTGCCTTATATTTCCATTGCTATTGTCCTTATTTCATGGTAACATAAAGGTATAGTAGAATGGAGGTAAGTTATGAAATGGATACATAGTTTAACACAAGAAATAAAAAGTTTTGATAAAAAAACATCTTTTATTTTGAGAAAAGGTCTATTATTTTCTTTATTACTAGGGTTATTTTCCACTCTTTTACTTGCTTTTTACAATGGTATTTTTGCATTTCCCATCCTATTCAAAATAGGAATTTCTTTATTACAAACTAGCCTTATGTTCGCTGTTACTTTTTTTATTTGCGCCCTTGGATTTGATACCATTAAAAAGGAATGGAATTAAAAGAAAAAATAAAGTATCTATGTTTTCATAAATACTTTATTTTTTTTGCTTTATGAACTTTAAGGAACATCCCTAAAGTTCCCTCAAAGTTCAGTTTATTTTTTTAATTCTTCTAGGAACATTTTATTTAACATTTGTGGGTTTGCTTTTCCTTTGGTCTCTTTCATTGCTTGTCCCACTAAAAATCCTAACGCTTTATCTTTTCCTGCTTTATAATCTGCTATGGATTGAGGATTTGCTTCTAATACTTTCTTTACCACTTCCCCGATAGCTCCCTCATCTGAAATTTGAATCCATCCTTTTTCTTTTATGATTTCTTCTGGATCTTTTGGATTTTCAAATAATTCTGTAATTACTTTTTTACCTATAGCAGAACTGATAGTTCCTTTTTCTATTAATTGTATCATTTTTGCTAATTGTTCTGCTGTAAATGGAATAGCATCTGGTTCTAACTCTTTTTCATTTAGTATTCTAGAAACATCGGATAATAGCCAGTTAGCTACTGCTTTTGGGCTTTTGCAAATTGCTTCTGCTTCTTCAAATAAATTAGATAAATATTTGGATGCTGTTAGTAAATTACTATCTTTTTGAGATAATCCATATTCTTCTATATATCTTTGTTTTCTACTTTCTGGTAATTCTGGTAGACTTTCTTTCATAGCTTGGATATATTCTTCTGAAAGACGAATCGCTACTAAATCTGGGTCTGGGAAATAACGGTAGTCTTGTGCATCTTCTTTATCTCTCATAGAAAATGTTTTTCCAGATACATCATCCCATCTTAGAGTTTCTTGCTCAATCGTTCCTCCTTCTTCTAATATATCTATTTGCCTATCTGCCTCATACTCAATGGCTCTTATAATAGAACGGAAAGAGTTCATATTTTTCATTTCTGTACGGGTTCCATATTTCTCTTCTCCTTTTTTTCTGACAGATACGTTTACATCTGCACGGAAAGAACCTTCTTGCATTTTACAGTCTGATACTTCTATATATTCCAAAATAGATTTTAGTTTTTTCAAGTAAGCATCTACTTCTTCTGTAGTACGTAAATCTGGTTCGGAAACAATTTCAATAAGGGGTACTCCTGCTCTATTTAAATCTACTAAGCTTCCTCCACCAAATTCATTATGATTTAACTTTCCTGCATCTTCTTCTATATGGATACGTGTTAAACGAATTTTTTTCTTTTCTCCTTCTCCTGTTTCAATCTCTATATAACCATGCTCACAAAGAGGTTTATCAAATTGAGAAATTTGATAAGATTTAGGAAGGTCTGGATAAAAATAGTTTTTTCTATCATTTTTACTATCTCTTGCAATCTCGCAATTGGTTGCAAGACCTGCTTTTACAGCATATTCTACTACTTTTTCATTAAGCACAGGAAGTGTTCCAGGCATTGCCATACAAATAGGACAAGTATGTGTATTAGGCTCTCCTCCAAATTCTGTAGGACAACTGCAAAAGATTTTTGTTTTTGTAGAAAGCTCTGCATGCACTTCTAATCCCATTACTATCTCATAATCATTATTTTTCAACCTTCTCACCCTTTCTTATTTTTTAAATTCTGGTCTATATTTTTTTCTAAATTCTATTTTTTGTTCAAATGTATAAGCTGCTTGCAAAAGTGTTTCCTCGCTAAATTTTGGTCCAATTAACTGCATTCCAATTGGCATTTGCTTACTGTTTACTCCACATGGAATAGAGATACCTGGAAGTCCTGCTATATTTACAGAAACGGTACAAATATCTGCTAAATACATTTCTAAAGGATTATTCGATTTTGTTCCTATCTCAAAAGCAACATTTGGTGCAGTTGGTGTTAATAGGAAATCATATTTTTGGAAAGCCTCTTCAAATTCTTTCTTTACTAGTGTTCTTACTTGTTGTGCTTTTTTATAGTAAGCATCATAATAGCCAGAAGATAACACATAAGTTCCCAAAATAATTCTTCTTTTTACTTCTGCTCCAAATCCTTCACTTCTGGAATGACGATATAACTCTTTTAAATTATTGTAATTTGGTGTACGATAGCCATAACGAATTCCATCAAATCTTCCTAAATTAGAACTTGCTTCTGCACAAGCTATGATATAATAGGTAGCTAGAGCATAGTTTGCAATATCTAAAGAACATTCTTCTACCGTTGCTCCTAATTCTTGATAAGTTTGAATGGCTTTTTCTAATGCTTCTTTTACCTCTTTATCAATTCCTTCTCCAAAATATTCTTTTGGAATTCCTATTCTCATTCCTTTTACATCATTACGAATGGCTTTTGTATAATCCACTTTTTCTCTGTTTTCTGATGTAGTGTCTTTTTCATCATGTCCTGTTATCACATTTAACAGCATAGCACAATCTTCTACATCTTTTGTAATAGGTCCTATTTGATCTAAGGAAGAGGCAAACGCTACTAATCCATAACGAGAAACTAAGCCATAGGTAGGTTTTAATCCTACTACACCACAAAAAGAGGCCGGCTGACGAATAGAACCTCCTGTATCGGAGCCTAATGCCCAAGGTACTAAATCTGCTGCTACTGCTGCTGCACTACCTCCTGATGAGCCACCTGGTACAGCATTTAAATTCCATGGATTTCTTGTTTTTTGAAATGCAGAATATTCTGTAGAAGCTCCCATAGCAAATTCATCCATATTTAATTTTCCAAGTGTTATCATTCCTTCTGCTTTTATTTTCTCCATGACAGTAGCATCATAAGGAGAAACAAAATTTTCTAACATTTTAGATGCACAAGTCGTTTTAATTCCTTTTGTACAAATATTGTCTTTAATTCCTATGGGAATACCTGCTAAACTTCCTATTTCTTCCCCTTTATCCACTTTTTGTTGTATTTCTGTGGATTGTTTTTCTGCATCTTCTGCTAAAATAGTAAGAAAAGCTTGTACATCTTTTTCTTTCTCTTCTATCCTTTTCGCATATGCCTTTGTAATTTCTGGCAAAGTTATCTCTTTTTTCTTTAACTTGTCCTGTAATTCATGCACGGTAAGCTCTGTTATTTCCATCTTTTTTCATCCTTTCTTTCCCTCTTATTGTATTACTTTTGGAATTTTAAACATATTTCTTTCACTTTCTGGTGCATTAGAAAGCAAGGAAGCATTATCTTCAAATACCTTTACTTCATCTTTTCGAAATACATTACAATTATCGTTTGCACCAAAGGTTTCTCCTAATCCTTGTACTGGTGCTTCGTTTACAATATTAGCAAAATTTAATATATCTTGTAAATTGTTTAAATAAGTATCTATTTCCTCTTCTTTTAAATCTAAATCTGCCAATTTTGCAATATGCAAAAGTTCTTCTCTACTTACTTTCATTTTCTTTTCACCCTTTCTCTCATGCGTTTCATTATACCGCTTTTGCAGTAATTTTACAATAGTTTACATTACAATTCCTCTTTTAATTTTTTGGCTAGTGCCTCATTAATTCCTTTTAGTTTTGTTAATTCTTCTCTACTGGCATTTTTTATTTTTTCTACACTGCCAAATGTTTGCAAAAGTAATTTTTTCTTAGCTGGTCCTATTCCTTCTACCTCATCTAATGCTGATTTTGTAACACTAGCTTCACGTAATTTTTTGTGATAGCCAATGGCTGTATCATGCACATTATCTTGAAATAGCGTAATATGTTTCATTGCTTCTTCTGATAGAGCAAGTTCCTGTCTTTCTTCATTCATTAATGCTCTTGTTTGGTGTTTATCGTTTTTTACCATTCCAAAAATAGGAATTTTTAAGTAATACTGCTCCACCGCTTCTCTAGCAGCTCTTATTTGCGTAATACCTCCATCTACAAAAATGACATCTGGCAATTTTCCAAATCCACTTTTTTCATTGTCTATGGAATGTTTTAGTCTTCTTGCGATTACCTCTTTCATACATCTAGGGTCATCTTGTTCGAATACGGTTTTGATTCGAAATCTTCTTGCTAAATTCTTTTTAATAATTCCATCTTGCATCACACACATGCCTGCTACCATGTAGCTACCAGAAATATTGGAGATATCATAAGACTCTATTTTACGTGGTAGCCTTTCTAATTGTAATACTTCTTTTAGTTCATTTAATATGCTATATTTGTCTTTTTCTTTATTTTCTAGCGTTATTTTGCTATTCATTTCAGCCATTTCTACTAAACGAAGTTTCTCTCCTTTTTGTGGTGTTTTAATTTCTACTTTTCTTCCTGCTACACTACTTAGCCATTGTTCTATAGCACTCTTATCTTCTATCTCTTCTTTTATCATAATTTTATTTGGTAAAATGCTTCTATCTATGTAATATTGTTTGATAAAATCTGATAAAATCTGGCTATCTTCCTCATCTACTAAGTCCTTAAAAAAGTAATGTTCTCTTCCTACCATTTTGCTCTTTCTGACAAAGAAAATTTCCACACAAACCTCAAAAGCATTTTTAGCAATACCAATTACATCAATATCATTTTCGTTTAAATTCGATACCTTTTGTTTTGCTGATATTCTTTCAATCGCTGTTAATTTATCTCTTAAATATGCTGCTTTTTCATATTGCATTTTACTAGATGCTTCTTGCATTTCTTCTTCTATTTGTTTGCATATATTTTCTGTTTTTCCTTCTAGAATACTGATAATTTCATTAATTTGTTTTCGATATTCTTCTTTAGAAATGTAACCCATGCATGGAGCAAAACACTTTTTGATGTGGTAATTTAAACATGGCCTATCTTTATATTTAAAGCTACTACACTGACGAATTTTAAACTTTTCTTTGATAAAATCTACCATTTCTTTTGCTGCCCCACTATTGGCATATGGTCCAAAATATCTAGCGCCATCATGTAGCAAACGCCTTGTAATATATACATTTGGATAGTCGTCTTTCACATTTATTTTTATATAAGGATAGGTTTTATCATCTTTTAGTAGCACATTGAATTTTGGCTTATTTTTCTTAATTAAATTGCACTCTAAAATAAGGGCTTCTGCCTCATTGTCTACCACAATGTATTCAAAATGATCTATTAAAGCCACCATATTTTCTATTCTTTTCGTTTTATGCCCTTTTCTAAAATATTGCCTTACACGATTTTTAAGAGAAATTGCTTTTCCCACATAGATAATAGTGTCGTTTTTGTCATGCATAATATATACACCGGGTTTATTTGGTAGTTTTTTTAGTTCTGCTTCTATATCAAACATCTTTTTCCTCCTAGTAGTATTATGCCACATTTTTGCCTTGTTGTAAACTCTTATTTTAGTAGGAGGAAGCGCAAGGCAAAACTCGCCTTGCGCCATTAGTTACCCCTTTGCACTTAAGATAGGAAACTGACTCGCATCAATTTCCAATTCACCTTCAATACCATATACCACAAGCTCTTTCTCGATATATTGCATATCTTTGTTGTACTCTGCAATATAGGAATCTGATTTTTCTGGAACATACCATACCAAAACAGCTAAATCTTCCAATCTACTATCTTGGTAGTGGTATAAGGTTTCAATGTACTGTGCAGGGAATAATCCATATTCTTCTGTACTATTCTCCGCTGTCAGTACTGCTTCCTTATTTTCCAGAAAACTAGTCATTTCCAAGAAGAGTTCTTCTGATATATCCTCTTCTTCTAAGGCTTTCGTATAAAGCTTTTTTTTCATTGATATTTCTCTTTCGCACTCCCTTTGTGCGAAAGGCTTTTGCTCTTGTGCATGAGCTATTACTGGCATACTCATTATGAGTATTGCTAGCCCTAATACCTTCCACCGCTTCATCTTTTTTCCTCCCAATCTTATCGGCGAAATTTTATTGTGACTTTTTTATTATACCACCCTATTTTCTTTTTGTCATTCTTTACAAAAAAATCTTTAAAATAATTAATAAAATAGCACCGGGGTATTCCTAATAGTCCCACTAAAACAGCTGTTAATACATTTAGTCCAATATGAAATCCCCATATACCACCTATACTATTGATACAAAATAAAAGAATGCCTCCTAATATAGAATTACCTACTATTTTTAATATACTTCTTAATGGAAGCACAAATATCCTTCCAAAAATAAATAAGAAAATAATGCATGCCAAATAAATAATAATTGTATTTATGTCCACGATTCACCCGCTCCTTTTTCCCTTTGCTACATACTTATGAATCGTTTTGGACAAATATTCCTTAAATTGCTTGTTTATGTCTTAGCTCTATTTGCTCTAGCATTGGCAAAACCATTCCTTCTTTTTTAGCTCTTTTTATAAGATAATCTAATTTTGCTCTTGCTGCCTTCATTTGATAAGTATAATAATCGATTAAATCACCATCTGCAAATTCAAAATTTTTACTAGCCACATCTAGCTCTTTCTTCGTTTTGATAATACTAATCATTAATTGGTTTTGCTTTTCTTCTATGGATAAATCTCTAATTTTCGTTTCCCTTACATACTCTTCACCCATGGAAACCCTCCTATTATAATATATTCTTTTCCTCCTATTTTATTCATTTTCTTTCGTGGCTTTAAATAAACTTTTCTTTGAGGATTTTGATTACATTTCTCTTTTCCCTTTGCACTACCAATATTTCTTCCTGATAAGGAATCTGTGCTTGCGACCATGTAAAAATCAAAATTCCTATACTTTGAATAATAAACAAATTTAATATGTTCGATGCCAATAGATTATTTGTAGCTTCAATAACTCCTAATTCTCTGTCTTCCTTCTCCTTATAATGCTTTTGCGATTCAAAAAAAGTAATTAATTCTGGAATACTCGTAATAAAACCTAAAGCTATTCCTATTATCCATTCGGGAACTAAAAAACTATCTGCCAAATTCTCTAATATAATACTTAGCTGATTGCCAATCCAATATAAGATTCCTCCCGTCAGCAATAAAAGAATAGAATGCGTTATCAAAATTTTTGCTTTTTTATGAATTCTTTTTTCCTCTGCTTTTATTTCTTTTTCTAGTATTCCCTCTTGTTTTGGCAAATATAACTTGTGTGCATTTTTATTTAGATAATAAAAAAAGAAAAAACATAAAAGAAAAACAGGAATAATACGAATAGAAAAATTCCAGCTAAATAATAGCATCACCATTGGTATGAAAATAGTGAGGGCTACTAAGCATAAATCTATTCGTAACGCTTTATTTCTTAATATTTTTTGATTTTTCGATAAAACAATAGAAAATAAATATTGTACGAAATTAATCACATTAGAACTCAGAATATTATAAATACTAGTTCCTAGTAATCCAGTAAAAGCAGAAAAAGATACTGTTAACAGCTCTGGTATAGATGTAGCAAATCCTGCTATGTTACCTACTGTTCTAGAGGAAAGCTGCAAACTTTCTGCTAACTTTCGTAGTAACTTTACTAAAATATATTTAGCAATTAGTACAATGCATAAAGAATAGATAATAAACTTAAAAAATTCTATCGCCATTTTCCCACCCTATTTCGACATTTTTCTGGTAGTGTCCATTTAACCCTGACTTGAATGGACAGCCTTTATGGATAGTATTACCAATTTTTATGGATTTTATCTTGAATTTCGCTTTTTTTTATGATAAAATTTGTACAAAATTTTAGAGGAAATGAGGCGTTTTGATATGATTGATATTAAATTGTTAAGAGAAAATCCTGATTTAGTAAAGGAAAATATCAGGAAGAAATTTCAAGACCACAAATTGGTCTTAGTGGATGAGGTACTTTCTTTAGATGAGCAAAACAGAAGTATTAAATTAAAAGGTGACGAGCTTCGTTCCTCTCGTAACAGTTTAAGTGCCAAAATAGGCTCTCTTATGAAGGAAGGCAAAAAAGAAGAAGCGGAAGAAATTAAAAAACAAGTACAAAAAATAAACGAAGAACTTGCTTCTAATGAAAAGGAAGAAGCAAAACTTGCAACAGAAGTAAAAGAAAGAATGATGAAAATCCCTAACATCATTCATGAATCTGTTCCTATTGGAAAAGATGACAGCGAAAATGTGGAAATTCAAAAATACGGAGAACCAGTGGTTCCAGATTATGAAATTCCTTTCCATGGAGAAATTTTGGAAAGATTAGGTGGGCTTGATTTAGACTCTGCTCGCCGTGTAGCTGGAAATGGTTTTTACTATTTAATGGGAGATGTAGCTAGACTTCATTCTGCAGTGCTTACTTATGCTAGAGATTTTATGATTAATAAGGGATTTACTTATTGTATTCCTCCTTATATGATTCGTAGTGATGTAGTAACTGGTGTTATGAGTTTTGAAGAAATGGATGCTATGATGTACAAAATCGAAGGAGAAGATTTGTATTTAATTGGTACTTCTGAACATTCTATGATTGGTAAATTTAAAGACCAAATTTTAAAAGAAGCAGACTTACCTTATACCATGACT
>CALXAS010000031.1 GCA_944386315.1 uncultured Clostridia bacterium
TGACATGATTTTTTATCTATCACATCACTTTCTATAAAAAAATTAAAAAATTTCACACACTATACTTGACAAGGTCTGCAAAAACTATTGACAAAAACACATATTATCCATATAATAATAACAAAATAACTTATTAACAAATTGATAATAACAAAACAAAGTGGTGATTGTGTGAAAAAAGCAATTGTTGTATATGGTGGTTCCTTTAATCCGCCACTATATTCTCACTTTTCCTTAGCAGAGCAAGTGTTAAACGAGAGAAAAGAAGTAGAGAAAATTCTATTTGTACCTGTGAATTGTAAATATAATAAAGAGGGACTAATAGAAAATAAGCATGTTTTTTAGATGCTCATTTCTTTAAAGAGATGATAGTATTAAAATGATAAGAACATAAAGGAGTGATGTAAAGATGGAAAAAGTAAAACAAAGTGTAAAAAAGTGGTTTTCTCATATTTGTATTGATGGTTTAACTGGTATGGCATGGGGGTTATTTGCTACATTAATTATAGGGACGATCATGGGCGGTAGTGTAGGGCTTTTGTTGGGACCAGCTATTATAGCAAGTGCCATTTTAGGACCTGTGGCAACAATGGTATTTCATATGACAAATAATCCATCCGGTGCTGGTATGGGAAGTGCGGGATTAGTGGGGCAAATTATGACATGGCAAACTATGATAGGAACAGAAAATCCAGTAGTATTAATCATAAAAATTGCTTTACTACATTTCATTTTACCTGGAATCATTGCATTTATCGTAAGTTATATCATGAGAAAAAAGGGAATCATTCAAGAGGGAGATATGAAATTAGAATTATAAGAACATTGACAAATAAAGTAGGAAAATGATATTATCAAAACAATTAATAGTGCAAGAGGGGGAATACCAAAAAAATGGAAGAGAACTTTTTTAAACCATCTGTAACAGTGGATTCTATTGTATTCACTATTCGAGATAGTAAGCAAGAAAATTATAGAAAATTGCCAGAGAAAAAGTTGCAAATTTTATTAGTAAAAAGAGGACAAGAACCATTTTGCGATAAGTGGTCATTGCCAGGTACCTTTGTACAAGAAAAAGAAAGATTAGAAGAAGCGGTAAATAGAAGTTTAAAAGAAAAAGCAAATATAAGCAATATTTATTTGGAGCAATTGTATACTTGGGGAGATCCAGCAAGAGATCCAAGAGAAAGAGTGATTAGTACCTCTTATATGGGATTAGTAGATAGCGAGGATATTAAGCTAAAAGCAGGGAAAAACATACATGAAATAGATTGGTTTACCATCCATACAACCGTAACAAAACAAACGAGAAAAGAAAATAGACATGGATATCAAAAAATAGAAGAAATGGAAATTAAGCTAGAGAGTAAGACAGAAATATTAAAAAATAAAGTAAAAGTAGTAAAAGAGCTAGTAGACGGGAATATGATTATTTATACCCAAATTATACAGTCCGATTTAGCGTTTGACCATGCCAAATTAATTGTCTACGCATTAGATAGACTAAAAAATAAAGTAGAATACACTACCATTGCTTTTCATTTAATGCCAGAAAAATTTACTTTAACCAAACTACAACAAGTATATGAAATTTTATTAGATAAACCTTTATTAAAAGCAAATTTTAGAAGAAAGATAGCAGATATGGTGATAGAAACAGAGGAGCAAGAAGAAAATGCAGGGCATAGACCATCTCGATTATATCGATTTAATACAAACTGGCAACCACACGTATTCTAATGCATTTTCTGTATTTTGGAGAAGCATAAAAACTAAAAAAGTCAGGGAAAGAAGAAAAATATCTCCTTTATCCCTGACTTTTAGTCTATTATGCCAAATTTAGAAAAAGGCCAAAACCTTATCCAAACAATACTTTCTATTTTTTCAAAAGGAATACAACCAAATTTCCTACAATCCTTAGAAAATTCCCTATTATCTCCCATGGCAAAGACCGTTCCCTCTGGAACAACAAAATCTGTTAAGATAGAATTTTGAGGCTGAGTTAGGGTACCTTCTGGAAGGTATTCCTCTTGTAATTCTTCCTCATTTACAAAAACTTTTCCCTCTTTTATAACAACATGGTCTCCTGGCAAAGCAATCACTCTTTTAATGTAACTAGTTTTATTCACATCTAATACATAGTAGAAAAATTGAGAAAATAAATTTGTAGGAGCATGATGGTAAGTAGCAGTAAGAGAAGAAGAGTTTTTGTCTGGTGATTCAAAAGTAATAATATCTCCTCTTTTAGGAACTTGATGTGTAGTAATAGCCATACGGTTTAGCAATAATCTTTCTCCCTCTACTAATGTGGGGTTCATAGATACACTTTTCACAACAGTAGGAGTTCCAATAAAATAGCGAATAAGGAGTGCTAATAAAATGGCAATGAAAATACAAATCACCCATTGTAACCATTCTCTGGACCTTAAAAAATTCATGTAGACAATCCTTCTTTCTAAAAATTATTTCAAAGATTCCTCTGGAAAAGGAATAAAACGGTACACTGCTTCAGCGAATCCACCTTCTTCTACAGAACGAGTAGTGGTATAGGTAGCTACTTCTTTTAGCTTACTATAAGCATTCTGAACAGCTACTCCAATACCAGAAGACTGTAGCATATCTATATCATTTAAATTATCTCCAATAGATAAAATTTCTTCTTTATTTAAATGAAGGTAGTTTCCTAATGTTTGCAGTGCAGCTCCTTTACTGACGGCTAAAGGAGAAATATCTAAATATTCATATTCTTTATTAATAACGGTATCTTTATAGTTGCCATATTTCTGAATGGAAACAATATTTAAATGTACGGTTTGCTCTAACTCTTCTTTTACTTCTTTTAAAGATGTAGGGCTAGATATGACTAATTTTAAGATGGGAGTTTTTTCTTTGGTAAGATAGGTAGATAAATTTTTTACCAATTGAATTTTAATTTGGTTAGGAAATAATATGGAATTGCGAAGATCCATATACAATAATTTTTCAGTTAAAATACTATTTTCTGTATAAGCATGCACGTGCAGATGGTACTTTTTGGCGATAGAAAGACAAGTTTTAATTTCTTCTAAAGAAAGTATTTTTTTGGCAATTTCTTCTCCGGTTTGTAAGTTGATAATTTGACTTCCGTTGCCAAAAATACCGTAACTTGCATGGAAGTTTTTACAAAAGTCCCTGCTAAGAGCATAGGTTTTTCCTGTGCAAATTACAAAATCACAAGAAGAAGTTTGCAGGTCATCTATCGCTTTTAAATTTTCCTTTGAAATATGATGGTTATAATCTACAATAGTACCATCTAAATCACTTGCAATTAATTTTATCATAAGAATCCCTCTCTTATTCATATGGTAATAGTATATCGAAAAATCTGGAAAAAGTAAACCGTTTTTTTATGATTTATAAAATATTAGAAGCAAATTTTGCAGAAAAACATTAATTTATAACTGCTTTAGGACGAATGCCAAGAGGGTCTAATACATCATGAAATACACGAATGGCAAGTTCCTTTTCACATAGGAGAGAATAAGAAATAACAAATATAAAAAATACTTATTAACTAATTGATAATAACAATATAATACGAACAATAAAATTTGTCAAGAGGAAATAGAAGAATTTTTAAAATTCACATATCACACTAATTTCCTTGCGATGTATAATCTTTTATGATATAATCAGGCAAGCAGAAACAGAGCATATACACATAAGGAGGAAAAATTGTGGATAAAATAGAAAAATTCTTAGTAAGTGGAGGAAAAATTAACGTAATCGTAGCATCTACAACAGATTTGGTAGAAGCGGCAAGAAAAATACATGATTTGAGCCCAACTGCTACAGCAGCACTAGGTAGAACGCTGACCATGGGAGTATTAATGGGAAGTGGCTTAAAATCGAAAGAAGATACCATTACTATACAAATAAAAGGAAATGGACCTATTGGAGGAATAACAGTAGTAGTAAACCAAGAGTTAGAAACAAAAGGGTATGTTTATGAGCCTAAAGTAGATATTCCAGTAAGAGAAGATGGAAAATTAGATGTAGGAAGAGCCGTAGGTCAGGAAGGCTTTTTATATGTTATTAAAGATTTAGGGCTAAAAGAACCATATGTTGCTTTAAGTAAATTAGTTACGGGAGAAATTGCGGAAGATTTTGCAAATTATTTTCTCATTTCAGAGCAAAAAAATACAGCAGTAGCTCTAGGTGTATTAGTGAATAAAAATGGTGTAAAATCTAGTGGAGGTTATATGATTACTGCTATGCCAGATGCTACAGAAGAGGATATTTCTAAAATAGAAGAAGCATTAAAAGAAGCAAAGCCAATTAGCCAGATGTTAGATGAGGAAAAAAGTTTATTAGAAATAGTAAAAGAGATTACAGGAGCGAGTAAGGAAGATATTCAAAGATTAGAAGAGATAAAACCAACTTACCATTGCAACTGTAGTAAAGAAAAAATGGAAAGAGCACTGGTAGCTATAGGAAAAGAAGAATTAGAAAACATCATACAAACAGATAAAAAAGCAGAGATGAGATGTCAATTTTGCAATAAAGCATATACTTTTTCAGAAGAAGAACTAAAAAAATTACTAAAACAGTAAACAAAGGAGAGGACTAAAAGATGTACTTAATCGTAGGCTTGGGAAATCCAGAAGAAGAATACAATCATACAAGGCATAATATGGGATTTCATGTAATCAATCAATTGGCTCAAAAATATGATATTCGTATGAACAGAAAAAAATTTGAAGGAATTTATGGGGATGGCAAGATAGGAGATGAAAAAGTAATTTTACTAAAACCACAAACGTATATGAATGCAAGTGGAAAATCTATTATACAATTTATGCATTTTTATAAATTACAGCCAGAAAATGTGATAGTGGTATACGACGATATGGATGTAGAACCTGGAAAAATAAAGATACGAAAAAAGGGAGGACCAGGGAGCCATAATGGAATGAAGTCCGTCATCCATGAGATTCAATCACAAGAAGTTCCTAGAATTCGAGTAGGAATAGGAAGACCGGAAGAACAAAACCAAATGATAGAATATGTCATTGGGGAGATAACATCAGAAGAAGAGAAAAAATTAGAAGAGGGAGTAGAAAAAGCAAGAGAGGCAATAGGAGACATTTTAGAGATAGGAATAGATAAAGCAATGAACCAATACAATTAAAGAAGGGTAGAGAGGAAAAAAGAGAAGAATGCTAGAAATTTTTATAGAAGAGCAAAAAGAAAATAGGAAAATTGCACTGGTAGAAGAGGGCGTTTTGAAAGAATTTTATGAAGAAACAGACCAGCAAGAACGCTTGGAAGGAAATATCTATTTAGGAAAAGTAAAAGACATTCTACCAGGAATGCAAGCAGCCTTTGTAGACATAGGTTTAAAAAGAAATGCTTTTATTCATATGAAAGATATTATTCCAAAAGTGAGTAACGAAACAGGAAACAAGGAAGAAAATTTAGAAAAGTATAGAATACAGGACTACATGAAACAAAAGGATAACTTGTTAGTACAAATTAAAAAAGATAGTAGCAATAGCAAAGGGGCAAGAATTACTTGCCATATACACATACCAGGAAGATTCGTGGTATTGGTAACAGAAAATGATTTTGTTACTATTTCCCAAAAAATTACGGATAAAGAAGAAAGAAAAAGATTATTCGATTTGGTACAAAAAACAATAGAGGAAATCAGAAAACCAGACGAAAAATTAGGTATAATTATTAGAACTGCAGCAGAAAACAAATCCGAAAAAGAATTAAAAGAAGATATTCAAAATTTAGTAACAGCATGGAGAGAGATGCAAAAAATACAAAAAGAAAGTGGACAAAATCGGTTCGCCAAAAGTACTATATGAAAATGGTTCTATTTTGCAAAAAATGTTACTAGATTTTATAGATAAAGATATGGACAAAGTTGTAGTAAATCAAGAAGATTTAAAAAAAGAAGTAGAGCAAGAAATGGAAAAAATACAACATAAAAAAAATACTATACCAATAGAAATAAAGGCAAATATTTGGGATAAATATGACCTAGATAAGCAAATAGAAAAAATACAAGATAGGAAAATATGGCTAAATTGTGGAGGCTTTATTACCATTGATAAAACAGAGGCATTAACAGCTATAGATGTGAATTCTGGAAAATATACAGGAAGAAAAAATTTAGAAGAAACGGTTTTAAAAGTAAATGAAGAAGCAAGCAAAGAAATAGCCAAACAATTGCGCCTTCGTGATATTGGAGGTATTATCATGATAGATTTTATAGATATGCAAGAAGAGGAGAGCAGAAGAAAAATAGTGCAATTGTTAGAAGAAAGCTTGAAAGAAGATAGAAGTAAAACACAAATTGTAGAATTTACAAAATTAAGTCTATTAGAAATGACAAGAAAACATATTTGGAATCATCCATAAGAATTGTTAAAAAAGGTTTGTAGGTAAAACCATAAAAACCTAAATTATCTATGACAAAGGAGGAAAAGAAATGGAATTATCATTTATTTTACCATTTTTAGGAGTAGTATTAGTAGGATTTATTATATTAAAAATACTAGCATTTCCAATGAAATTAATTATCAAACTACTTATCAATGCCTTAGTGGGAGGCATTATTCTATGGGTACTTAACTTAATAGGGGCTGGATTTGGATTCACTATATTACTAAATTGGATAACCGCATTAGTAGTAGGAATTTTAGGTGTTCCAGGTGTGATTTTAGTAGTTTTATATCAATTGTTTTTTATGTAGAAAAATTGGAAAACACTGTATAAAATGTAGAACCGAATCCGAACTATAAAAAAATCATACTGCAAATACTGTCGGTCAAGCTGATTTTCATAAAAATTCTAAAAGAAATTTTGTCAGCGCCCTCACGACGCTGCGTGAGATTCCCTAACAAAATTTTTTAAGAATTTCTATATTCAAATCACTTTCCATTCCGTATTTTTGTATGATTTTTTTATAGTTCGGATTCGAGATTGAAATAAAATTACGAATTACCCAATATTTTCTTTATTTCTTCATGTCTTTTTACTTTTTGTGTTGTCGTCTTTATAAGAGGTTCTTCTGTTACAATCAATTCTCTAATATATTTGTAAGCAGGCATAGATTTATTAATTTTATTTCTAATATCTTGCCAAATAATGTCATGGTATTCCTCTTTTTTCTTATCAGGAAACATCTCTTGCATAGTCTCTGGATTATAGACTATTTTTGTGCATAATGTTAAGTCTCCATCTCTAGGATCTGGTTTTCCATATACAATACTTTCAGAAACATAAGGTAGACGGTTAATTAAAATCTCTAATTCTTCTGGATAAATATTTTTACCATTTTTTAGTACAATTACATCTTTTTTTCTACCAGTAATGAAAAGAAAACCATCTTTATCAAAGTAACCTAGGTCACCTGTATAGAACCAACCCTCTCTTAACACTTCCTTGGTAGCCTCTTCGTTTTCGTAGTAGCCAAGCATAACAGTTGGACCTTTTGCTTTAATTTCTCCAATACCTTCTTCATTTGGATTGTCAATAGCAATATCGATGCCAGGAAGAGCAAATCCAACAGAACCGAAGCTTTTTATACTTATCATTTTCACCAGCAAGAACTGGCGAGGTTTCTGTTAAACCATAACCTTGTAGTAAGTTAATTCCTAAATCTAAAAAGCCCTGAATAGCTTCTTTATTCATAGGAGCACCACCTGCAATTAACATGCGAAGGTGAGGTGCAAAATTATCTAAAATTTGATGAAATACTTTTTTTCTAATATCAATGCCACATTTTAATAGCACGCGAGATATTTTGCGCATAGCATTTACTAGCTTGGTTTTGCCTTGTTCATCGATAGCTTTCACAATTTTTTTATACATAATTTCCAACATCAAAGGAACGCAAACAAAACCAGTAATATTATATTCTTTTAAATTGTTAGCCACATAGCGAATACCATCACAAAAAGCAATTGTAATACCACAATAAGTACCATACAAGAAAGTACAAGTAGATTCAAAAGTATGGTGTAACGGTAGAAAAGAAAGAAAAGTATCTTCCTTGGTTACTTTTGCCATTTTGGAAAGCGCATAGATGTCAGCACAGATATTGGCTTGTGATAAACTTACAGCTTTAGAAATAGCTGTTGTACCAGAAGTAAATAGCATAATAGCCATTTCTTGATTATCAATAGTAATAGAGTTATAAGCCGTATCTCCTTCTTGTAATGATTTTTTACCTTCTTCAATTAGGTTAGTATAGCATAAGAAGTTCGTTTCAGTAGGAGGAACATCCATGCAAATAAAATGAGATAAATGACTAGATTTTTCTGCCTGTAATTTTTCAAAGGTAGGGATGTACTCTTTATCAAAAATAACAGCCTCTGCTTCACTTCTTTTAATTAAACTTTCTAATTCATTTGCAGGAAGTGACTTATCTAAAGGAACTACTATAATGTCAGAAGTAGTAACAGCTAAGTAGCTAACACACCACTCATAACGATTTGGCGCAATAATAGCCACTCTTTTTTTTCTTAGTCCCATTTGTAGTAGTTTTGTACCAAGTGCTTTAATATCTGCTACAAATTGTCCATAGGTAATTTTAATATAGTCTTTAGACTTTGGTTCCAACTTATATTCAAATGCTAATTTATCAGCATATAGATTTTGATATCTTTGAACTAATTCTCTAAAATCATGAATTGGTTCTGCCTTATACAATACTCTTCTCTTATCTTCCAATACAAAAACCCCTTACTATTCTATATTTATTTTAGGTGTATTGTATAACAAAAAAAGGAAAAATGCAATAAAAAGTGAACAGAAAATGAATAGGAACGTCTCAAAAATATCAGAGATAAGTGGGACATTTATCTTGAAAAAATAGGAAAAGTAGGATATGATAAGAAAAACAAGCAAATAAAAGAAATGAGGATGAAGCAATGAATCAATATTTTTGTATTATGGGGAAAAGTGCATCTGGCAAAGATACCATTTATGAAGCTCTAAAAAAACAAATGCAGATACAATCTTATATTCCTTATACAACAAGACCAATGCGAACAGGAGAAGCAGAGGGAAATCCTTATCATTTTGTTTCTATAGAACAAATGGAACAATGGGAAAGAGAAGGAAAAGTAATAGAAATTCGAAAATATAACACAGTAGAGGGAGTGTGGATGTATGCAACCATTGCAGACAGGCAGTGGGAAACAAGCCAAGATATGCTAACTGTAGGAACATTAGAGTCTTATGAGAAAATGCTTTCTTATTTTGAAAAAAGTGGAACATGGAGTTTAGTGCCTATTTATATAGAAATACCAGAAAAAGTGAGAAGAGAAAGAGCACTTTCAAGAGAAATGGCACAAGAACATCCTAAGATAGAAGAAATGAAGCGCAGATTAGAAGCAGATAATCAAGATTTTACAGAAGAAAAAATAAGAAATTTAGGAATTACGAAAGAAGCCAGGTTTCAAAATTTAGATTTAGATACCTGTGTGAACCAAATAAGACAATATATAGAAGAAAGGCAAAAAACACCACATGAAAAATTTAGGCAAAAGTATGTATTCCCAGTAAGAAATATTCTACCACAAGTTCAAGAAAAGAAAAAGGAGTTGCAGGAAAAGAAAAAAACAGAATTAGAAAAAGAATAGGAGAAAAACTATGGCAAAATCTAGAAGAAGGAACAAAAGAAATGCAAATAAAATAGTAGAAACAATTAGCAATGAGACTTTTAAAAAGATAGTATTGGTAATAGGGATTATTATGATTCTTTGTGTAGGAATTATGGGAGTTCGTTATTGGCAAGATCAACAAAAGTTAGCCGAGCAAAGACAAAAACTAGACAAACAAATAGAATCCATTTTTCAAGCAGAAACACAGCAGGAAGAAACCCAAGAGGAGGAGGATACTGTCATTCATATGGCAGTAGTGGGAGATATTTTGTGTGGTAATTTGATGCTAGAAGATGCTAAAACAGGGGAAGATTATCAATTTACTAGTATGTTAGAAGGAGTAAAAGAATATACAGAGGCAGCAGATATCGCCATAGGAACCATGGAAACCAATTTTACACAAAATGAATATTCTGGTAATCAAGAATATAACAGCCCCGTCTCTTTTGCACAAGCAGTGAAAGATGTGGGGATAGATGTAGTTTCTACATCGCATAATCATAGTTTAGATTATGGCTTAGACGGATTAAAGCAAACGAAACAGAATTTAGAAGAGATAGGATATACCATAGTAGGAACAAAAGAGTCTGTAGAAGAAAAGAATTATATCATACAAGAGGTAAGTGGAATAAAAATAGCCTTTCTTGCCTATACTTATGGATTTAATAATGAAAACAGTATAACGGAAGAAGAAAAGCAATATGTAAATGTATTTTCTTTAGAACAAGCAACGCAAGATATACAGGCAGCAAAAGAGGAAGGTGCAGAATATATTTGTGTCATCATGCACTGGGGAGAAGTAAATGCTACTAGGGCAAGTGAAGAACAAAAACAAATAGCAGATAGCCTAGTAAAAAATGGAGCCAATATCATAGTGGGTTCTCATCCATCTGTTGTACAACAGATGGAAATGAAGAAAAATGCAGAAGGAGAAGATTGTTTTGTGGCATATTCTCTTGGCAATTATATTTCTTCTTTAAGTAGTGAGAATGCTAATTTAGAGATTATTTTGGATATACAATTAAGAAAAGATGCACAGACGGGAAAAGTGATATTAGAAAAAGTAAACTATACACCTATTTATGTATTAGATAACGGAAAAGATGCAGAAAATAGATATACATTAGTAGATATGCAAGAAACAGCAAGAAAATACGCGTCAGGAGAAACAACGGAAATAACAAGACAAACCTATGATAAATTAATGGAAGGATTAGAAAAATTAGAAGAAATTATTAGGAGGCAATCGTGAACGTAGGATTTATTCATTTAGGATGTAGTAAAAATTTAGTAGATACAGAAATGACCATTGGCTTGTTTCAAAAACAAGGATACAAAATAGTAAATGAACCAGAAAAGGCTGATATATTAGTGATTAATACATGCGGTTTTATCACTTCTGCAAAAGAAGAAGCCATTGGGACCATTTTAGAAATGGCAGAGTATAAAAAGAAAAAATGTAAATACCTCATTGTGATGGGATGCTTAGTACAAAGGTATCAAAAAGAATTAGAAAAATTAATTCCAGAAGTAGATGTTTGGATAGCTTATCAAACTTATGACACGATATGGGAACAAATAGAAGCGAAAATAGGAAAAAACGAGAAAGAAGAAAAAGAGAAATCTCTTTGTTTCATGGATAGGGTCATTACAACAGGAGAAAACTATACGTATTTGCGTATAGCAGAAGGTTGTAGTAATCGTTGCACTTATTGTGCTATACCATCTATTAGGGGGCCTTTTCAGAGTAGAACCATAGAAGATATTTTAGAGGAGGCAAATGCCTTAGTAAAAAAAGGTTATAGAGAGCTAATCGTAATAGCACAAGATACCACCAAATATGGAATAGATATTTATGGAGAACCAAAATTAGTAGAATTATTGCAAAAACTAGAAAAAATAGAGAGTTTAAAGTGGATTCGTTTTTTATATGCTTATCCAGAAACAATTACAGAAGACTTGATATAAACTGTAAAAAATAGTAAGAAAATATGCCATTATTTTGATATACCAATACAACATATAGCAGATCCTGTTTTAAAAAGAATGAACCGAAAAAGTAATGGAGATAGCATTAGAAAATTAATACAAAAATTAAGAAGAGAAATACCAGATGTTATTATAAGAACAACGGTAATGGTAGGATTTCCAGGAGAGACAAATGAAGATTTCGAGGAGCTATATCAATTTGTACAAGAGGCCAAATTTGATAAATTAGGAGCTTTTAGCTATTCTAAAGAAGAAAATACACCAGCAGCAAGATTAAAAGAACAAATCCACCCAATGACAAAGAAAAGTAGGTACAATAAAATTATGCAGTTACAACAAACAATGGCAAAGCAAAATCTAGAAAATAAAATCGGAAATACATATGAAGTATTCATAGAAAATAAAACATTTGATGGAAAATATTATGGTAGTGTAAAGTAGTCTATGAAAAAATAGAATATGAAAACATTATCCAAAAAATGTAAAATAGTACATTGAAAAGT
>CALXAS010000032.1 GCA_944386315.1 uncultured Clostridia bacterium
AATCCTTTAAAATATCTTTAACTTTCGAAAAATCTTTATAGTATATCCTTGATAATTTAACTACCAATTTTAATCCACCAGTTGCAATTCCTATTTCTTTACTTACATTGCTTAAAATTTCTGCCAGCATGCTTAAGTTGACATATGCTTTCGAACCCCAATCAAGGCTTCTCGCATAAACATACATATCCAATTGATTATTCTCTATATAAAAATCTAACATACTAATACAAGGTATATAAGATATATCTGTTAATGGTTCAAATGTAGTTATTGTTGCTGAACACGACATTTTATCTGTCTTTAATTTATGAATTACCCAATCAATTTGATTTTTTTGACCTAAATAGTTATATAATCTACTTGCATATGAATTAGTATTTCTTAATTCTTTCACTACACCTTGATTATGAAAATTATCTTTCATCCATTGATATTCTTCCTTTACCATATATTTATTTATAATATTGTCAGGTAATATAACTTTTTTAATAGAAATCACTAAACCCGTTTCCTCTTTTATGATTTTATCTTCACTATATTTCACAATTTTTCCATTATTATGCAATTCTTCTAAAAACTTCATCCAAGCCTCACCTATAGTATTTACTTCGCCTAAATATTTCATATATTTTTCATTCCTTTACCTTAAAAAAATATAGTTGGAAAATCATTATCCCTGACATTTTAGGTACAATCATTTTCCAACCTTTTCCCATTCTATAATGTTTTATAATGATTTTTGTCTGCTCTTTCGTCTAATTGTCTATCATAAGCCTCATTTTTGTAAAACCAGTCTGTTTGTTTATTTACTGGATTTTTCATTCTATATTTATCTAATAAGATATCTAATACACAAGCTACTGGTAGAATAATACCTACTGTATTTACAATAAAAGCCATATATTCTGCTGGTCCTAGTGTTTGTCCATCTACTAGCATCATAATTTTGGCATATAAATCTGTTCCAAAATAATAGCCATAGGCAATTAAATAAAGAAGTCCTGCTATTAATTTTCTTTTAAAAATAAATGGCACTAATGCTAAAACAACAAAGGTTAAAATAATTTCTGTGGTAAGGTTCATAGGTTGCACTATAAAGTCCGAGCCCATTGTTCCCATTACTGCTACTACCACTCTAAAAACCCAAAATGCCACGATAAAAAAAGTAATTAACCAACTACTTAGTTCTTTCATTTGTATTTTCCCCCTCTTTTTTTAACCTAAGTAGGAACCCTCAAGTGATTATTTCACTTAGTGTTCTCCCACGCTTTTTAAGAAAAGGGATAATAACTAACATTATCCCTTTCTCCTGTTTTCCTTATCATCGTTTTATTTTTATCTTATTCGTCTATAAAGTTAAATTCATCTTTGAATTTTTCTTTAAAAATTTCAAATACTTGATTCAAAACATCTTCGTCATCTACACTAACATAAGATTCTTCATCTTCATTTTCTGAATCTGTATCTTCTGCCTTTAGGATAACTACTTCTCCTGCTTCTTCATCCTCTGGCTCTTCTGTTGGTAATAGAACTACATATTCTTCTCCATCTAATTCTATTAAATCTAAAAATTCAAAAGATACTTCTTCTCCATTTTCATCATTTAATACAATAATATTATCTAGCTCCTCATTTTCTTCATTATTTACATTGTTGTTCTCGTTTTCGTTCATTTCTTTATTCTCCTTATATACTTTATTTAGGTTTTTAAAAGGTTACCTATAAACCTTTTTTGTCAATTCTATTTTGTTCTTTTTTAGTATTTGTCATTTTTTATATCATATACTATTTTTTTTCGTCATGCAATACTTCAAACGGAATTTTTTATTTTATTCATATAAGTTTCTAAAATATAAACAGCAGAAATCGTATCTACGATTCCTTTCTTTTTTTGTGGATTTACTCCAAGCAAATTCATTGTCTTATGTGCTGCCACAGTGGTTAATCTTTCATCTATTTCTTCTACTTTTATTTTAGGGAACTGACAATGTAATTTATGGATAAATTTTTGAGTTACTTCTACTCTCTCTGTTTTCGTCCCATTCATGTTAATTGGCATTCCTACAACAAAGGTATCAATCTCATATTCTTTGGTTAGCTCCGCAAGCCTTTTTAACACAATTTTATCGTTTCCCAACGTTTGAATGGTTTCTAATCCTTGCACTGTAATATTTAATGCATCTGTTATTGCAATTCCTACTCTGCTATCTCCATAATCAATTCCTAATTTCCTCATTTTTATTTATCCTCTATACCAATATATTCTTTTACCATTTTTTCTAGTAATTCATCTCTTTCGATTTGTCTAATTAAATTTCTTGCATTATGATGGCTAGTAATATAAGTTGGATCTCCTGATAAAATATATCCTACAATTTGATTAATTGGATTATATCCTTTTTCTTTTAATGCTTCATATACTTCTTTTAGAATTTCTTTTGTTCTTGTGTTCTCCTCTTTTGGTGCATTAAAAAACATTGTTTTATCTTTATCCATTTTTTCACTTTCCTTCCTTTTTAGATGCAATTTACTGCACTTTCCTTTTTATCTGCATTATCTAAATATTCTTCTAATTTTTTTGTAACACCTTCCATAGCAGTTCCTTTATAATAAGTCGTCATAACAGCATTAATTTTAGGACTCACCATTTCTGGCTCTTCGTCTTCATACAAATCTTCTTCTGCTTGTTTTACCTGCATGTTTTCTATTTTTTGTTTTAATTGATTCATAAAATCTGTTACATCTGCTACATCAATTCCAGAAAATACAATCACAAATTTTGGTCCCATATAACGTATAAACACATATTCTGAAGCGATATTTTGTTTTACTAATTCACTTAATCTCCTAATCACTTCATTTCCTGTATGTCTTCCATAGGTCTCATTAATATCTACTATATTGGTAATAGAAAACATACAAATGGCAGATGTAGTATATTTATCAATTTGCCTTTTTCCTTCTCCATATAAGTATTCTTCTGATTTTAATCCTGTAAATAAATCGTCTCTTACAATGTTTTCTACTACTTGTTGTTTATCTAATGTTCTCAAAACAGCTACAATATTATTTCTAACTACTTCTAAAATAGTAGTATCAATTCCATCAAAATCATGAGGTTTTCCACTCTCTATAATCCAGTATCCAATATATACATTATCTATATACAAAGGAAAGAACATGGCAGATTTTGCTCTTCCAAATTCCATTTTTTGATAAGGAAGCCTCTCTCCTTCTTTTTCTACTGTAATATATTTTGGGGTGGCTGTTTGTATACTATCTTGAAAAATAGGTTCTTGATGTAAACTTTTCAAGGTGTCCCAGTGTTTTTCGTCTACATTAGTTGCTTTTATGATATATTCTGCTCCATCGTATACTACAATGGTAGAATATTTGATATCATATTTTTCAATTAATATTTCGTTTATTTTCTGTATTTTACTATCTGCTGACTTTTCTTCGCTAATGGTATCCATAAAGTCTTGTAATACATTTAAGCTCGTAATCTTCTGATTAATATTATTAAATGTATCTATCTTTTTATGGATAGACATATTATATAGCATTAAGAAAACAATAATAACAACTAATAGTATAATAATTGCTATAATCAAAGTCTACACCTCCGTTTGCATTTTATTCGTATTTTTTCATTCTATTTAAAGTATCATTCATTTGATTGGAAAATTGTGGTTTGTAACCACTATTCTTTTCATACTGGTTAAAAATTGGCTTTTCTTTTTTTCCTCTTCTTTTTTTGTCATTCGGTGTTTGATTATTTATTAAAGGATATACCATATTAGCTAATTTTCTAAAATAATTTAAGCAATCTTTTGAATAACCTTTTAAAGATACTTCACAATTTACTAATGCTTCTAAGTATTTGGAATAGGTTTGCATTTCAAATGGTATTAAACAATATTTTACGCTTTCTCTATTAAACAATTCTGTCATGTACGACATAGCAGGGTCATTATAATATGCCATTCCTCCAATAATGGTTCTTTCTGTAATTCCTCTTACTTTGGTATATTTATTAACTACTATTCTTAATTTTTCCTGCTCTAAAATTCCTTTTGCTTTTAAATCTCTTAAATAAGCAGTTAATGGTTGAATGGTTAATACATCCATACTTTGTACCAAATAAATTTCTTGGCTATTGGCAATATAACCATATGGCGATGCAAAATCACAATCCAATAAAATTAAATCATAATACTTTAATAAAGTAGATAAAATGGCTTGTTCATTTTCTACTCCTGCATCTTCTCCTGGAAGAGAAGTATATACATCTAAATTAGCATTTACTTTAATTCCTCTTGCTTCTCCTTGTGTTAATCTTGCCATACATTCGAAGGCAACTGTTCTTAAGTCTTCCTCATTTTTTGTATAGATGTAGTAAGCGTTTCTATTTTGTGTTAAATCTAATATAGCTGTTTTAATTCCTTGCTCAGACAACATTTGTGCCATATTATTTACAAGGAAAGATGTTCCATTTTTAGAAGTTCCTACAAAAGTGACAATCTTTTTTTCTTGTGTTAATAAATTTTCTATATTGGTACTTGCTTGGTACTGACTATTCATTAAAGCTGTATCTGTATAGGTATCTTCTTCCTCTTCATATTCATCAAATCCTGGTAGCGTAGTAGCTTCTTCTGGTTCCTCGTCAAATCCAGGCAAAATAGTTTCTTCTTGTTCTTCTAACCCTGGTAGTAAAACATCATTTTCTTCTTCTGGCTCTACTTCTGGTAACACAGTGGCTTGCTGAATAGTCTCTTCTGGTCTAATTTTTCTTGGTCTTCCTCTTCCTCTCTTTGGTGGTGTTACTGTAGACACTTCTTCTTTTTCTTCTGCTACTGCTGGTGCCATTGGCTCTGCTTGCTCTACGATTGGTTCTTCTACAACTGGTTGTGGTTGTACTTTTCTTGGTCTTCCCCTTCCTCTTTTTGGAGGTGTTACTGTAGAGACTTCTTCTTTTTCTTCTGCTACTGCTGTCATCATTGGCTCTGCTTGTTCTACAATTGGTGCTTTTACTACTGGTTCTACTTTTTTCTGTTCTTTTATGGTTGATTCTATTCTTTTTGGTTCTTGCATAGTAGGTTGGATTTTATTTTGTACTGTATTTTCCACTTTTTTTACATTTTTTGTGGATACTCCTGATGGTATAACAACTGGTTTTGTCATTTTCTTTGTTACTGCTTTATCTACAATAGACTCTACTTTAATTCCACCATCCTCTGGAAGTTTTATTTCTCCACCTTTTCTTCTGCCTTTAGATTTTGTTTTCTCCATATCTTCTATTCTTTTTGTTGTTCCTTTTCTAGGTTTTACACCAGAATACGTAATAATTTGTTGATATTTCGGACTACGTTCCTCCAAAACAGCTTTTACATTTAGTGGCAAAAATCCAACAATAATTCTTAACTGATCATCTGTATATTGAGAAGCAATGCTATCAAAACTATCTACATATTTATCTTCATTTTTGCCTAGACGCTTATAATGAGATAAGATATTTTGAATTTCTATTTCACTTACTTCTTCTTCTGGCTTATATTCTACTTGATTAGAATCAATTTGATAGTATACTTTTGCTTCTTTTTTACTTCTTGGCTTATAGATTAAATTACATACTTGCTCAATACTTCTATCTTGTCCAATCAAGGTACTATATACGCCTATACCAAATAATTTAATGAGTAAACTTTCTGACTTTGTTCTTCTATCTGTAGCAATTAAAATAATCGGAATATCTTCCCCATCGCTGTTAGATGCTTCATCAGAAATACTATCTAACTTTTCAAAGATAAAATTGTCAATCGTTTCATAATTATTATTCGCAAATGGCTCTAAATCTTCACTAATAACAATTCTATCATATGTTTTATCCTTTTGTAATTCTTTTAGTATTGCATTAAAGTAATAAACATTTTTATACGAAATTATTTCTTTATACATTTGTTGATATTTCTTTACAATAGAATTAGAAATATTTTCATTACTTACTGCAAATAAAACTTTCATTTGTTTAACCCCTCCAACCTTTTACAACAATCGCAAATATTAATGGTAATACTTGTGCGATAATAAAAATAGTAATAATAGATATCATGATAGCAAAACCTCTATCTCTTGTATCTAATTTTCTAATACCCAATACATATTGGTAAATAGCACTAATGGCAATTCCTACAAAACAAAAAGGAATACTATAAATTTGTACTTTATTTAATATGTATGCTGTTAACCCATAAGCATCTGAACCATAAGCTTCTTGATAATCTTCTAATGATTTTTTCTCTTTATCTTTCATTTCTACTAATTGGCTAACGGTTCCTTCCCCTGTTTCATTTACTGCTACTTCATTCGTTGCCAAAACGGTAGTAGTACATAAAATGCTGATAAATATTGCTATAACGATTATCATCCCACTTGCTATTACTTTTTTCATTTATGTTTGCCCCTTTCTATTGGTATCTTCCTATTTTAGACAAATCCTACTTATAATATAATACAATACTCTGGAAAAAATAGCAAGAACCTATAGGAATTTTTTTCTTCTTTTCCTTGTTTTTTCTTTTTTCTATAGGGTCAGGCACTTTTCTATTTCTTTTTCATATAATGGGATATAGTGAAAAAATGGAGGTACTAAAATATGCTTACTCTTTCCCTTGCTAGTTTTTTATCTTTTTTACAATCTGCTGTTCTTTTAGTTGGCTATATCTCTAACAATCAGTTATTTCCGGAGCCTTTAAGCCAAGAAGAAGAAAAAATTTATTTAGAAGCTCTAAGCCATGGAGATGAAGAAGCACGTAATATTTTAATAGAAAGAAACTTAAGATTAGTAGCACATGTTTGTAAAAAATACAGCTCCACTAACGTAGACCAAGATGACCTAATTTCTATTGGTACCATTGGGCTTATTAAAGGAATTAATACTTTTGAACCTAGTAAAAATGTAAAACTTTCTACTTATGTTTCTCGTTGCATCGATAATGAAGTGCTAATGCATTTGAGAAGTACGAAAAAGTTAAATGCAGAAGTTTCTTTAGAAGATCCTATTGGGAAAGATAAAGATGATAATACCATTACCTTGCAAGATATTTTAGAAAATAATGAGAAAAATATTGAAGAAGAAGTAGATTTAAAAATAAAAATGAAAAAATTATATGAACAAATTAAACGAGTACTAAAAGATAGAGAAAAAACAATTATTGAACTTCGTTTTGGGTTGGATGGAAAAAAGCCAAAAACGCAAAATCAAATTGCTAAAATGATGGGTATTTCCCGTTCCTATGTCTCCAGAATTGAAACAAAAGCTATTCGGAAAATTGGCAAAAGAGATGAAAGAATAGTCATCTCTTTTCTTCTTTTCTATCGTTATATTTCTCCCTTTTCTTTTTGTTGGTATTCGCATACTTTTTGATTAATTTCTTCTATTTTTTGATTCACTTTCTCTACATTCATCCCTTTGCTAGGCTCATCTGTCAATCCATACTTTTTTTTCATCTCTAAAGTGACAGCTACACTTCTGTTAAGGTATCCAATTGGAATTTTTAATCTAGACACTCTATTATCCACTTTTTTCATCAACTTAATGATTTTTTCATAAGGAAGTCCTGCTATTAATACATTCACTCCTGCAAGTACAGCATGTCTTACCGCTTCTATCATTAAGTAACGTATACGTATTCCCAACATTTTTATATCATCTGTTACCACTAACCCCTGATAATTCCACTCTTCTCTTAATTTCTGACCAATGATTTTATTCGACAAAGATGCCGGATAGGTAGCATCTAAACTTTTTACTTTTATATGTCCAACCATAATTGCATCTGCGCCTTCTTGTATAGCCACTTGAAAAGGATGCATATCTGTTTCTTCTAATTTTTTCTGCTTTGTCCTAATCGTAGGTAAGAAAAAATGTGAATCTTTTTTAGTTCTTCCATGCCCTGGGAAATGTTTAATCACAGATACTATACCTTGATTTTGCATCTGTTTCATTACTTCTATGCCATAAGTTTCTACATCTTTTGCATTTTCTCCATAGCATCGATTTCCAATAGCGTGTATGTCTTTAAATCTTTTTATATCTAATACAGGTGCAAAGTTGATATTTACGCCTGTTTCTTTTAACATTTTTCCTATTACTTCTCCACTTTTCTTAACCAAATCCATATCTTTTGTTTTTGCAATATCGAAAGCATTTTTTAAAGCTTTTACTTCTTTAGGCATACGATTTACTCTTCCACCTTCTTGATCTATTGCTATCCATAATGGAATTTTATTGACCTGATTAATTTCTTTTAGACGATTAATTATTTTTAGCATTTCTTCATAACTTTGATAGTTTTTGGCATATAAAATAAATCCTCCTATTTTATATTTTTGAATCATCTCTACCGTTCTATCAGTAATTTCCTTTTCATCTAACTCTATAATAAATAATTGCCCTATTTTCTCTTCCAATGTTAATTCTTCTATTACCATAATTATTATCTCCTTTTGTCATTATACGGTTCATTGTAACATATGAAATGCAATCGTACAATAGGTTTTACTATATTTTCCAGAATTTTATAGTTTTTTCCATTTTCTTTTTGTGAATGTATATTTTCTTTTTTTGATTCATAAACTGAAAAGAAAGGTGATTTTATGTATTTTTTTAAAAATATTGGCTTTGGCATTGCTTTAGGTGCTGGCGCAATCTTGCCTGGTATTAGTAGTGGTGTTTTATGTGTTATTTTTGGTATTTACGAAAAATTATTAGATAGCATTCTTTACTTTTTCAAGGATGTGAAAAAAAACCTCCTTTTTTTACTTCCTTTAGGAATAGGAGGTTTTTTAGGTATTTTTCTATTAGGTAATGTTTTATCTTATTTATTTTTACATTTTGAAGTACCTATGAAATGTATTTTTCTCTGTCTTATTTTAGGTAGCCTTCCTTCTCTTTGTAAGGAAGCTTGTCCTAAGAAAAAATTTCGTTTGCATTATCTATTCTATACTCTGGCTAGTTTTTTATTTACTGTTGCTTTATTTGGTTTAGAAAATCAATTACCTTTTACTAATTTTGAAACAGCTAGCCCTACTTTTTGGTTTCTTTTTCTATGTGGTTTTCTCATGTCTGCTGGTATTGTTATTCCTGGGGTTAGCAATACTGCTATTTTAATGTGCCTTGGTATTTATCCTATTTATTTACAAGCTATTGCCTCTCTAAATTTTTCTATTTTATTTCCTATGGCAATAGGAATTCTAATAGGTTCTTTTATTTTTATGCTACTGATACAATATTTACTAAAAAATTATCGTATTCCCACTTTCTTTTCTATTATTGGATTTGTGCTTGGCTCTACTCTATTGTTATTCTTTGGGATTTAATTTTTTTCTTCTAATAATCCAACCAGTTTCTACTGGTATTGGCAATTGCATAATTACTTTTTGCTCTGCTTTTCCCGGATTGATTTGCTCTATTTCTTCTTTCGTCTCTACATCCCAAAGTTTCTCTATGGTAAAACTTACTGCTTCTATTTGATGTGGTACAATGATTTCTAAATTGTCTCCTACTTTTAGTTTGTTTTTTATTTCTACTACGGTTTTTCCATCTTCCTTTGTTTCTACTACTTTTGCACCAAATTCATAATCTGGATTATATTGTTTTCCTTCATACTCTTGAAAATCTTTATTATTTCTATCGTTAAAATAGAAAGTGGTAAGACCTCTTGTTTTCGTTTTTTCTAATTCTTTTTTATATTTGTTTGCATCATACTGCTCTGGTGCTTTTTGATAGTCATCTAATGCGTTTCTATAAGCATTTACTACAGAAGCTAAATAGTATTCTGTTTTTAACCTTCCCTCTATTTTTAGGCTATCTATTCCCATTTGTATAATTTCTGGTATTTCTTGTATTAAACATAAGTCTTTCGAAGAAAATATGTAAGTTCCCTTTTCATCATGCTCTACTGGCATTAAATTTCCCGGTTTATTCGCTTCCTCCACATAGACATTATATGCCCATCTACAACTTTGTGCACAATCTCCTAAATTAGCACTTCTTCCCGCTAAGAAGTCACTTAAAAAGCATCTTCCAGAATATCCAAAACAAATTGCTCCATGTACAAATATTTCTACTTCTAAATCTTTTGGTTTATGCTCCATTAATTCTGCTATTTGTTTTTTATTCATTTCTCTTCCTAAAATCACTCTTTTTGCTCCATTATGATACCAAAAATTTGCAGAATGGTAACTGATTGTATTTGCCTGTGTACTAATATGAATTGGTACATCTGGTGCATATTGTTTTAGTATTTCTACTACACCTCCATCAGCTACAATAATACCATCCACTTTTAGCTCATTTAAGATACTAGCCTGCTTTTTTATCTCCTCATAACTTTCATCCCATGCATAAATATTAATAGCGGTATATACTTTTTTCCCTATGCTATGTGCATATTGAATCGTTTTTACTAAATCATTATCTTCCATTTCTGCTCTTGTACGTAAGGAAAGAGTGGATGTACCTGCATATACGGCATCTGCCCCATATAAAAAAGCAATTTTTGCTTTTTCAAAAGAACCCGCTGGTGCTAATAGTTCTGGTAATTTTATCATTTTATCACATTCCCTTCTTCGTTTTTTATTGCTACTTGTAGTATTGTATCACATTTTCTTTTAGAATTATAGGCTTTTTTCTGATTTTATCATTTTCATCTCTTTTTTTATCATTTTGGTAAAATTTTCTATTTTTGCCACTTTTCCCTATTATAATAAAGGTAAATTGCAAAATAGAAGGAGGTAACTATGCAAGAAATATTTATAAAAAGATTAGAAGCTTTAATGGAAGAAAATAATATGTCACAAATTGAACTTGCAAGTAGAATTGGAACAACTAATGTTACTATTTCTCGTTACTTAAGTAGTGAGAGAATTCCTAGGTTAGAAATTGTTACAAAAATAGCAGAAGTATTTCACACATCTGTAGATTATTTAGTAGGTTTATCCGATACAAAAGAAACTTGGGATGAAATGAAAGAAATTCAAAGTCTACTTAGTTCCTTTGGTCTTAAAAATTTGTCTAAAACACAAATGAAATTGATAAAAGAATTATTAGAAAATAACAAAGATTCTTTAAAAAATGAAAAAAGTTCTATTGCCTAAGCAAAATCTTCCAACTTATTTATTATATACAAAAAGTATAACCTCACTTATTCTAGCATGGTTATACTTTTTATATTCTTCTTTCTATTCTATTTTAAGAAATCTTTTTAGAAATAGCAAGTCCATCTCCTACTTCTAAGATTTGTGTTTCTAAGGATGAATTCTCACAAACCTCTTTTATGTATTCCCTTAAATTTCTAACTGCTGTTCTTTGCTTATGTTTATGGTATTCTCCCATTACATAACCTTTATATAATATATTATCTGCAAAGATAATGCCATTTTCTTTTAGTAATCTAAGCGATTGTTCTAAAAAGAAAGGATATTTTCCTTTTGCCGCATCAATAAAAACTACATCATATTTTTTTTCTAATGTTGGCAAAATTTCTACGGCATCGCCTTGTAAAATATGAATTTTTTCTTCTACTTCTACTTTTTTTATATTTTCTAAAGCTTCTTTTACTCTTTCTTCTTCTCTTTCAATGGTGTCTATTTTTCCCTTTTCAGAAAGATACTCTGAGAAACATATAGCAGAATAGCCTACTGCTGTTCCTATCTCTAATATGCTTTCTGGCTTTTTTTCTTTTAAGATAGGCTCCATCACAGCTAGCGTTTCATCCATAATAATAGGAATATGTTCTTCTAATGCTTTTTCTTTTATTTTTCTTAATTCTTCCTTGTTCATTTCTTGTCCTTCTTTTTTCTTATATAATCGTCTTTCCCTAAAATTTTATATTGCTTGCATTGTTTTTCACCTATGCTTATCTTCTGGCTTCTCTTTCCCTTGTTTTTGTATCCAAAATTTTCTTTCTTAAACGAATATTTTTAGGTGTTACCTCTACTAATTCATCTTCTGCAATAAATTCGATTGCTTTTTCTAAAGACATTTGAATTGGTGGCACTAAACGAAGTGCATCATCTGAACCAGAAGCTCTTGTATTTGTTAAATGTTTTTCTTTACATACATTAATCGCAATATCTTCATTTCT
>CALXAS010000033.1 GCA_944386315.1 uncultured Clostridia bacterium
AAATTAAATAGTGATGGAAGTATAGAAGATACGAATAGCGATTTTGATAGTATCTATGTAGCACCAGATTCGCAAGATGAAGCAAGAAATGAAGGAGTAATAGGAATAGGAACAGATGGACAGCCAGTAGATATGGATTTATGGGAATATACACTTATGGAGGATGGAACCTATGGATTAAACGATGAAGAGTCTTTACTTGCAGGAGAAACAAGAACTTCATCTTATAAAGGCGAATTTATAAATGGACATATAGAAGGTACAATACCACAATTTATAAAGGCTGAAACAGATGAAAATTTCGTAGAAGTTACAGATCTTTCATATTTATTTTTTGAAAATACTGATTTAGAAGTTACTCCGGAAATACCATCAGCGGTAATCAATATGAGGGCAACATTTAATACTACAAAAATAACAAAAATGCCAGAAATACCAAACAGAGTGACAAATATGTATGGCACATTTGCATCATGTACTAATTTAACAGATGTTACAGTAATACCAGATAGTGTAATAAATATGTATGGTACTTTTAGAGGATGCACAACATTAACAACAGCACCAACAATACCAAATAGTGTAACAAATATGCAGGATACATTTAGTGGATGTACAGGATTAGAAACAGCACCAACAATACCAGATAACGTAACAAATATGTATGGGACTTTTAGAGATTGTACAAAATTAACAACAGCACCAGATATACCAAATGGTGTAACAAATATGCAGGATACATTTAGTGGATGTACAGGATTAGAAACAGCACCAACAATACCAGATAACGTAACAAATATGTATGGGACTTTTAGAGATTGTACATCATTAATAACAGCACCGATAATACCAAATAGTGTAAAGGTATTATTAGCAACATTTAGAGGATGCAGTAATCTACAGGGAAGCATAGAGATTAATGCAAATGTTACAGGAGTGCAATTAGGAGAAGAATTTTATAATAATATAGATTATTATAATTGTTTATTAGATGCTACCACTAATTCAGATATAACATTAAAAGTTACGGGAACTTGTTCTGTATTACAAGAAATTGTAGATAATGCTAATAATCCTAATATATCATTAGAATAGAAATATCTAAAAGCTAAATAAGAAGTTGCTAGTAATTAAGTTATATTTTTTATTATGCAAACAATTAACCAGTAAAAAGCAAAATAAAAAGGTAATAAAAAATAAAGCAAATATATAATCCTCCTTGTAAGAAAAAACAAGGAGGAATTTTAGAATGCAAAAACAAAAGAATAAAGAAAGAGGAATCACATTAATAGCACTTGTCGTAACGATCATTGTTTTAATTATTTTAGCCGGTGTATCCATAGCTATGCTAGTTGGTGAAAATGGAATTATTACGCAAGCACAGAGAGCGGCACAGGAGACTGAAGAAGCACAAGTAGAAGAACAAAGACAACTAGCTATGTTAGAGGCGAGTGTACATTTAGAAGAGTATGAATATACAGATTCAAACGGAGAGAAAGTAAATATACCAGCACAATGTGCAATATCCAAAGTAGAAGGAGAAAACACATTAGAGAACGGTTTGGTAATAATAGATGTCAATGGAAATGAATGGGTATGGATAGAAGTACCAAAAACAGAAGAAGTATATAAGACAACAGGATTGAATGTAACAAGTTTTACTGATGATGAATACACAAAAATATATGAGGATTTAGAAAACTATACTTCTATATATAGAGATAGTGATAATAAAGGTGCACTTACAGGAGAAGACGAATGGTATGAAGGTTGCGGATTAGAGAGTGATGAATATGATGAATTGAAGAAAAAGATGTTAAAAAGTATATACAAAGAGGGAGGATTTTATATTGGTAGATATGAAGTTGGAATAGGCGAAGAAAATATTGTTAGGAATAATAAAGATACAACTACAGAGCATCCAATAAATGAAACACCAGTAATACAAAAAAATAAGGTTGTATATAATTGGATAACAATATCTCAAGCACAAGAATTATCACAAAGATTATCCAGTGCATTGAATTCAGAAAACAGGACAATAAGTTTGATGTTTGGAATACAAAGAGATTTAGTATTAAAATATATTGAAACACAAGAAAAATATACAAAAGATGGAACAAATACTTTGATAGGTCAAGAGTTAATAAAGATAGATAGTATAAAGTGGGGAAATTATAGTGATGCTACATTTGATATAACAAATACAAATGCAAAATACTCAGAGGATGATGGATTAAATTATAAAACAATACTAAAAACAATACTATCAGAAAGATATTCAAAACCAACTGCACACATATTACTAACAACAGGAGCAACTGAAAGAAATAGCGTGATGGGTATATATGATTTAGCGGGAAATGTATCTGAATGGACATTAGAAAAAATAATAAAAAGTGATTATCCTTCTAATAGTAGAGGACGGCAATTTTGGTGATAGTGCTTCTGACTGTCCAGCTTCCGTTCGTAACAGTCACGATATTTCTACTAATAACTGTATTATAGGTTTTCGTCCAGCTTTATATTAAAATTTTAAAATTTCTTAAATGAGACACTCTAAGAAAAAAGCGAAAATTATGGAAATAAGTTACCACTAAAAAACAAAAATAAAAAAGCAACAAAAAATAAAGAAACGATATAATCCTCTCTGTAAGAATAAAAACAGGGAGGATAAATTCATGCAAAAACAAAAGAATAAAGAAAGAGGAATTACATTAATAGCACTTGCTGTAAGCATCATAGTCCTAATTATTTTAGCTGGAGTTTCTATAACCATGCTAGTTGGAGATAATGGAATTATTACACAGGCACAGAGAGCAAAAGAAAATACAGAGCTTGCAGAGCAAAAAGAAAAAGAAAATATGGAAAAATTGGAAGAAGAAATGAATGAGCATTTACAAGGAATAATACAAGTAACGGATAAAAATCCGGGAGAATTAGAAGTAGATGAACAAAATGCAGATACCTATGTAATAAATAGTATAGAGGATTTAGTCTTTTTTGCTTATGATGTTACGAATGGAAATAAATATGAATCAAAAACGGTAAAATTAGGTTTGAATTTAGATTTTCATTCAAATAAATCCTATGTAGATGCAACAAGAACAGATTATGAAAAATATGGCTATGAAGGAGAATTGAAAACAGGATTAACAACAGGCGAAGGTTTTCATGGAATAGGAACTAATAAATTCGACGATACAACGAATAGCTTTTATGGATGTTTTGACGGAAATAACAAGACAATATATAATTGCTATATGAACAAAGACATAACGGACAGTGATGCAAAGCAAGGAACTGGATTTTTTGGATATCAGCTATATGGAACAGTGAAAAATTTGAGTCTAGTTAAAGTGGATTTTACAATGGTTTGTAAAGATATTCAAGGTTATGCTTCTGGTTTGTCAATACGCTTAAATGAAGGAGCAAATGTAGATAATTGTCATGTAGATGGTAGCATAAAACAATATAGTAATGGAAATACGCATGTGGAATGCGCAGGAATAGTGGCCTTTAATAGAGGAACTATTCAAAATAGTAGTAATAATGCTAGCATTAGTGCGGAATTAAATAATAAAACAGATAGTACAATAAAAAGTTGTTATATAGGAGGAATTACTATAAACAATGAGGAAGGAGGGATAATATTAAATAGTTGTAATGCAGGGAAGATTACTGCTAATGTAGAAAATGCCAATATAGAAATTGGAGGAATAGCAAGATTTAATGCTGGCAAAGATATGTTAATAGAGAATTGTTATAATTCTGGAAATATTTATGTAGAAGGAACAGGTAACCAAGTAAAAATAGGTGGTATTGTTGGCTATATGGCAGATAATGCTAATATTATTAGAAATGTATATAATAAAGGTGATATTGAAGCAAATCTAAATAATTTAACCAGCGTAGAGATAGGAGAAATAGTGGGTCAAAAGTACAATACTGCAATAATAGAAAATGCTTACTTTTTGAAAGATAGAAAATATCAAGGGATAGGAAACAATGTGATAGCAGAAGGAATAAGCTCCATATCTGTAGAGGATGCAACAAATGGTACGTTATTAGGATATTTAAATAAAGAGAAATCTATTTGGAAAAGTGATGCTAATAACATAAATGATGCTTATCCAATATTGCAATGGCAAAATTAATTTTTTATTTTAAAAATAGATAGCAAATGACCCATTTAACCCTGACTTAAATGGGTCATAGTAAGAATAATGTCGAAAATTATGGAAATAAGTAACCAGTAAAAAGCAAAATAAAAGAATAAGAAAAAATATAATCCTCCTTGTAAGAATAAAAATGAGGAGGAACTTTTTATATAGAAAAATAAATAAATTTATTGACAATGTAAATAAAAAATGATATTATGTATATAATATATAATAAAGGAAGTGAAAATAAATGGCACAAACAAATATAAATATTAGAATGGATAAAAAACTCAAAGAAGAATTTGATAAATTTTGTTCTGACATAGGTATGTCTATGACAACAGCATTTTGTGTGTTTGCTAAAAAAGCTGTGAGAGAACAAAGAATTCCCTTTGAAATAACAGCAAATGATCCATTTTATAGTATAACGAATAGGAAAAGATTAGAAAAAGCAATTGAAGATTTAAACAACAATAAAGGAAAAGAACACGAAATGATAGAGGTGGAAGATGATTAAAATTGCTCAATGTGGTTCACATTATAGAGATAAATAAAAATGGCTGTATTTATAAAGTACAAGCCCTTTTTTTTGATATGTTCCACAAATATCAGGGATAAGTGGGACATCCCAAGAAAGATGCCTAAAAATTATGGAAATAAGTTATCAGTAAAAAAAGAGAAAGAAAAAACAAATAAAAACAACAAATCTTCTAGGGAAAAAGAAAACATATGGTATAATACTCATGTAGGAATAAGAAAGCAAAGGAAAGTGATGGATATGAAAAAATTACCATATGGAATCAGCGATTATGAAAGATTAATAGAAAATGATTACTACTATGTAGATAAAACTATGTATATGCAGAGAACATACTAGATAATCTCATAAAAGCATTTAGCATACAAAAAGCAGGAGAAAAAATCTATGTAATAGTGGACGAATATGACCACTTTGCAAATGAACTTTTAGGTTTTCATACTAACCAATTTAAAAACCTAGTATCCAAAAATGAAAAGGTAAGAAAATGGTACGAAATATTAAAGAAAGGTACAGAAAGTGTAGTAGATAGAATCTTTATAACAGGAGTAGCACCCATCACATTAGATAGTTTAACATCAGGTTTTAATATAAGTTCTGATAAAACACAAAATACCAACTTTAATGAAATGATGGGATTTACCAAGACAGAGCTAATTCATATGCTAAACGAATTAGAAATAGCAAAAGAAGAACAAGAAAAAATATTACCTATTATGAAAGAGAATTATGATGGATATAAATTTGCCGTAAGAGCAGAGGAAAAATTGTATAATTCTAATATGTGCCTATATTTTTTAAATGCTTTTTTAGAACAGAGAGAAATACCTACCCAATTAATTGATGTGAATATTGCAAGCGATTATAGTAAATTAGGGAAAATGTTAGATTTGTGTAAAGGAGAAGAAAGAGAAAAGATAATAGAACAAACCGTGTCAGGAGAAGGAATTATAAGTGAGATAAGACAAAAATTTAATCCAGCAATGGAATTTACAGAAACAGATTTAATTTCTATGTTGTTTTATTTAGGATATTTAACCATAGCAGGAGAAGAATTTGAAATGCCAGAGTTAAAAATTCCGAATAGAGTAATGAAAGAAATCTATTCCGAATATTTTATGAACATATTAAATAAAAATGCAGATTTACAAATAGCAGAAAGCGAATATACAGAAATATTAAAAGAAATAGCATTAGAAGGAAAAATAGATAAATTAGTAAGCTTAGCTCAAAAATATTTAGAAAGCCTATCTAATAGGGATTACGTGAAGTTTGAAGAAAAATATATAAAACTCATATTTTATTGTATTGCCATGAATTTAAAAATATTTAGATTAAAATCAGAAATGGAAGTACAAAGAAAATATCCAGACATATTATTAATACCAAAAGACCAGACAAAAGGATATAAAGGAATAATGATAGAATTCAAATACTTGAAAAAAGAAGAAAAGGGAAGATTAAAAGAAAAACAAGATGAAGCAAGAGAACAAATAAAAGAATATATGGAAATGGAAGAGATAAAGGAAATAGAGAATTTAAACTGTTACACAGTAGTGGCAGTAAATGACAAACTATATGTGGAAAAATGCAATTGAGCTGAAAAATAACTAACATATAAAAATAAAAAATGGCTGTATCTTTTTTAGATACAAGCCATTTAAAAATTAATTATTTTTTTGGTTTTTGCAAAGCCTTTTTATTTTCTCGTTCTAATTGTTTTAAACTCTTTTTAGGAGTAGGTAAATCTTCTGGCATAGTTCCGTCCAACTTCTGCAATTGCTTTTCTAACAATTTTACCAACATGGTAATGCGTTTTATTGGCTTCACTTTCCGTTTGAGTATTGTCTTTCTTTAACTTTTGTTCGGTTTGAGATATTCTAAATAAATTTGCTATAAGTTCATCACTTCCCATATTATCTAAAATATCTTCTCTATATCTTAACCCTTTTCTTTTAGCAATGTCATCAGCAGATTCCCCATTGTATAAACCTCTGTAACCATAATTATGAAATTTATCAAAATTTTTGACACCCGCATTTTTAGCAGTTTGATTTAGTGAATAATTTCCTTTTCTGGTCAAATTTCTCTGATAAAATCTCTTTTCATCTTCTGTTAGTAAACTATAATCTTTCTCAGCAATTTCTTGCTTCCTAGTTTGAATGGCAAAATAAGTTTGAGCAAGAGCAATTACTTCTTTTCTAGAGTCACCATTTTGAGCTATTAAGTAACAAGCATAACGAGACAACTTGTAATCTTTAATATTTTTTGTTGCACCTTTAGGCATTTGTATCGTTTTGGCGGCATCGACAAAATGTTCAAATACATTAATATTACTATTTTTACATGCATCTTTTGCTTTATTAATAACGTTTTCAAATTTTCGCCATTCTTTATAATCTAAAATCAATTGTAATTCTCTAGCATACCAATATTCTACACCATATTCATTAGTGTGTTTGATGTCTTCAAAATTTTGATTGTTATGTTTTTCTAAATTACTCATGTAAAATCCACTCCTTTACAATAATTTAGAAAATTATACCAAACATTTGTTTGAAAGTCAATCCTTTTTCACCTTTTGCATTTCCTGATAACGTTTTACCTTTTGTGTAGTCGTTTTAATAAGAGGCTCTGTGGTAAGCGTAATATCTTTAATATGCTTAAAAATAGGAAGTTCTTCATTTATTTTTTTCATATCCTTCCAAACAATTTCCGAGTATTCCTCTTCTTTTTTATCTGGAAATAATTCTTGCATTTTTTCTGGTTCATAAACAATTTTCGCACAAATTAGCGTATCGGCATTTTTTCTATCTTTCCCATAAACCATACATTCCTTTACATAGTCCAGTTTGCTAATCAAAAACTCCAATTCTTGAGGGTAAATATTTTTTCCATTGCGAAGCACAATCACATCGTTTTTTCTACCGGTTACATATAAAAAGCCCTGCTCGTCTAAATAACCATAATCTCCTGTAAAAAACCAACCGTCTTTTAACACTTTTTGGGTAGCTTCTTCATTTTGATAATAGCCCGCCATAACACTGGGACCTTTCACAGCAATTTCGCCAATTCCTTCTTCATTCGGAGAGTCAATTTTTACTTCTAAATTGACAAGAGGAAAACCTACAGAGCCAGGCATTTTTCGCTTATCCGTCTCACAAGCAATAACAGGAGAAGTTTCTGTTAATCCATACCCTTGAATGAGTTCTATTCCCATTTCGTTATAACCTAGAATGGTTTGTTTGTTCATAGGGGCAGCTCCATAGAAAACAACTCTTAGCTTTTCATCAAATTTTTTAAGAACCGGTTTGAATAACAATTTTCGCAAATCAATATGACACTTTAAAAGTCCATTACTAATTTTTTTCATAGTAGCAATGAGAGGAGCTTTTCCTGATTTTTCAATTTCCTTTTGTATTTTTTTGTACATATTTTCTAAAACAAGAGGAACAGCAACAAATACCGTAACACCATATTCTTTCAAATTTTGAGCAATGTATTTTAAACCATCACAAAACGCAACAGTTACGCCAAAATAGATACCATAAAGAAATGTAATGGTACATTCAAAAGTATGATGCAGTGGTAAAAAAGAAAGTAAAACATCGGACTCAAACATTTGCACATAAGAGGCAACACCTCTAATATTTTCACAAATATTATATTGAGAAAGCATAACAGCTTTTGCTTCACTAGTTGTTCCAGAAGTAAAAAGCATAATAGACATGTCTTTAGGGTTTATTTCTCTAGTTTCATAGACAGAATTTCCTTGCCCAATGAGTGCAGCACCTTGTTGCAATAAATCTTGGTAGCTTAAAAAATTAGCATCTTCTACAGAATCCATACAAATAAAATATTGTAAATTACCAATTTTTTCTGCTTGTATTTTTTGAAACTCTTCTAAATATTTTTTTTCAAAAACAACAGCTTCTGCACCACTTCTTTGAATAAGAGATTCAATCTCTCTAGAAGGAAGAGCTTTATCTAAAGGAACGATAATCATATTACCTGTGGTAACGGCAAGGTAGGTAGTACACCATTCATAGCGATTATCTGAAATTAAAGCAATTTTTTTATGCTCTAATCCTAATTGTAACAAACTAGTGCTGAAAGCTTGTACATCATTTTGAAACTCTTCATAGCTTTTGGTAACGTAATCAAATTCCTCTTCAGTTTTCCATTTTTTATATTTATAAGCAATGCTGTTGGGGTAACGTTTTACAGTTTGGTTTAGCAAATCCTTAAAATCTCGAAGTTCTCTGGGTTTATATACTTGATTTGGGTTATTTTCCATGTGTTTCACCTCTTATTTCTCTTTTTTCTTAAAAATATCATATAAAATGCTCGTTTGCAACGTTTTTTTTCAATTTTACTATATTTTCCAGATTTTTCAACAAAATAATTGATTTTCTTTCTTTATTCGTGTATAATTTAGTCATTGAAAGAAATGAAAGGATGTTATAGAAAATGAAAAAAGAACTTTATGATTTAACCAATCCACAAAAAGCTATTTGGCTAACAGAGCAGTTTAGTGAAGGAAGCTCGCTAAACAATGTTAGTGGCAATATTATCATAAAGGACGTTGTCAATTTCCCTTTATTAGAAAAATCTTTAAATGTATATATACAAAAGAATGATGCGCTTCGCTTGCAGCTTACTATGGAAAACAATACACCAAAGCAATATGTGACGGTATATGAACCATTCTCCATCCCTAAAGTAGAATTAAAGAGTAAAGAAGATTGGGACCAGTTTAACCAAACGGTGGTCTCTATCCCCTTTACTCTTTTTGATTCCCCATTATTTGCTTTTTATTTGTTTTCTTTTCCAGATGGAACAGGAGGACTAAACGTTACTTTTCATCACATTGTTTCCGATGCATGGACAATGAGTTTATTTATTGACGAAGTAATGTCTATTTATGAAAAGCTGTTGAAAAATGAGGAAATAGATACCACGCCAAACGCATCTTATCTAGACTATATCCTAGCAGAACAAGAATATCAAAAAAGTGAGCGTTACCAAAAAGACGCAAATTTTTGGAAGCAAAAATTTGAAACAGAGCCAGAAATTGCTTATATCGCAGGGCATAAGAAAAATACAAAAAGTACAGTGGCGAAAAGAGAAACTTTTAGATTATCACAAGATACACTAGAAAAAATAAATGCTATTTGTAAAGAAAACAAAGCTTCTTTATATACCTTTTTCATGTCGATTTATGGTATGTATTTGTCCAAAGTGAATAATATATCTCATTTTGTGATAGGAACTCCTGTTTTAAATCGATTAAATGCAAAAGACAAAAAAACAGCGGGTATGTATATTAGTACAAATGCATTTGATTTTCAAATAGATAGTGCAAAGAGTTTTTCAGGATATTTAACAGATATTTCAAGCAATCAACTAGCTATTTTTAGGCACCAAAAATATCCTTATACGGAAATTGCCAACATGGTAAAAGAAACCTATGGTATTTCCGATAACCTTTACGATGTAGCACTTTCTTATCAAAATGCAAGAGATAACAGTAAAAATGCAGGAGTTTCCTACTCTACAGAATGGTTATTTAGCGGGCATATATTAGAATCTTTAGAAGTCCATTTTTATGATATGGATAACAGTGGCGACCTAGAAATTTATTATGATTATAACGTAGAATGTTTTCAAAAAGAAGATATACAAAAAATACATCAAAGAATTTTGTACATCATAGACCAAGTATTAGAGGATTCCAGTAAAGAAATAAAACAGATAGAAGTACTTCCAAAGGAAGAAGCAAAAGAAATAGAAGAACATTTTAATCATACAGAGGAAGAATATGATGATAGTATTTCTATTGCAGATTTATTCCGTTTATGGGTACAAAAAAATCCAAATAAGGAAGCCATTATTTTTGAAAACCAAAGCATTACCTATCAACAATTAGAAGAAAAGTCCAACAGCATAGCTGCTTATTTACAAGCAAATGGAATAAAAAACAATCAAGTGGTGGGTATTTTATTAAATAAAGGATTTCCTCTAATCATAGCCATGTTAGGTGTTTTAAAAGCGGGAGCAGGCTATTTATTAATAGATCCTTCTTTGCCAGTAGAAAGAATCCAATTTATGCTAGAAAATAGCGATTCACCACTACTGATTACACAATCCACGCTGCAAAAAGTAGCTTTTCCAAATTTATTACAGATAGATACATTCGATTTTACAGAAAATCCGGATTTAGTACACATAGAAAATAGGAGTACAGATACTTTTTGCGTGATTTATACTTCTGGTTCTACAGGTGTACCAAAGGGAACATTCCTTTCTAAAAAGGGTTTTTTAAATATGCTACTAAGCTATCATAAAAAATTGAATATTGGTATTTGTGATCGTTTTCTATGTGCTAGTTCTGTAGCTTTTGATATCTTTTTAGTAGAGACATTAGTGGCGCTATTTTCAGGAAAAACCATTGTTCTTGCTAATGAAGAAGAACAAAAAATACCTGTCTTTATGAAAGAATTAATAGAAAAACAAAAGGTAGATTTAATGCTGGCTACTCCTTCTAAGTTAGAACTTTTATTAGCAGAAGAAAAAACAAGGTCAGCTTTAAAAAACATAAAAATTATACAAGTAGGAGGAGAGGTTTTTGCACCATCTCTTTATGAACGTTTGCGTTCTTGCACAAAAGCGCACATTTATAACGAGTATGGACCTTCTGAATGCACTGTTTGTGCAACAACAAAAGAAATTACATCCACACAAATTAGTATAGGAAAACCATTTTGCAATACCAAAATCTATATTTGCAATAAAGATGGAAATCAGCTTCCTATAGGATTTGAAGGAGAAATTTGCATTACAGGAGACGGAGTAGGAAAAGGCTATGTCAATAATATAGAAAATACGAAAAGAGCTTTTGTAAAAAATCCTTTTGGAAAAGGAAATCTATATAAAACAGGAGATATGGCTCGTTTAAATAAAAATTATGAATTAGAGTACATAGGGAGAAGAGATTTTCAAGTAAAACTAAGAGGATTGCGTATTGAACTAAGTGAAATAGATAACCGTATTACAGAAATAGAAAAAGTGAAAAATGCAGTTTCTGTGATACAAAAAGTAAATCAAATCGATTGTATTTGTTCTTATGTGGTACAAAAAGAAGAAATTTCTGCAGAACAAATAAAAGAAGAACTACAAAAAGTATTACCATATTATATGGTACCTTCTCATATTATTTTTATGGA
>CALXAS010000034.1 GCA_944386315.1 uncultured Clostridia bacterium
GCTGTATATACGCCTCTTAAAGCTCCACCTTCTAGTACCAATGCTGTTTTCATGATTGATTCTTCCTTTCTATTTACTTTTCTATACCTTAATACAATTTCTGAAATAATGCAACTATTTTTTACATTTTTTTCTATCATATTTTTTCTTATTTACACGCATACTAAAAAGAAAAAAATGATGAAAAAGGATGAAAAATTATGAAAAAGAAAACATTAATTTTAGGAATATTATTATTTTTTATTGGTATTGCTGCTTTTTATCTATTTTTCCGTTCTTCAGGGCAAGAGAACTCTTCTCCAAAAGAAGAAATTGCTTCTTCTAATTCACAAGGCGGCAGTCGTATTTCTGCTACAGTAAATCAAGCTACTTCTGAAAATAGAGTAGAGGGTTTAATAGCAAATGAACAAAATAGCAATCAAACAACTCCTCCAAAGGAAAATCAAATTGCCACTTTTTCTACTGTTATTAAAGATAGGGCTGCTGGACGTTTAACAAATATTCGTCTTACTTGTGAAGCCTTAAACGGAACAGTAGTACAACCACGGAGAAACTTTTTCTTTTTGTAATACTGTAGGGAAACCAACTGCTGAAAGGGGTTACCAAGAAGCTAGTATTATTGTAAATCATCAAAAGGAAACAGGTATTGGTGGTGGCAACTGCCAAGTAAGTAGTACTTTGTATAATGCAGTTTTATCTATTTCTAGCTTAGTAGTTACAGAAAGACATCCTCATGGAAAACCTGTAGGTTATGTACCAGAAGGGCGTGATGCTGCCGTATCTTATGGCTCTTTAGATTTAAAGTTTCGCAATGACACTGGTCTTCCTATTCGTATAGAAGCTTCTAGTGACGATAAAAACATTACTACTCGTATCATCCAATTATCTTAATACCTTACTCTAAAATAAGCATAAACCTTCTATTCTTGCATAAGATATACTACAGATTTTACTTTTAGGAGGTTTTATCTATATGCGAAAGTCTATGCTTTTCTTTGTAGTAGCTTTAATCTTGTCTTTATGTGTGGTATCTACTATCGTTTATAGTTCCGATACGGTATATGTATGGTCGAATTTATCTAATAGTATCTCCCATACGCAGACAAATAATACATCAGAAAATGTGCAAAATACAAATACTGTGTCTGCTCCAGTAGTGGATTTAGGATTAGAATCGGCTTCTGCCATTTTAATAGAACAAAATACTGGAAAAATATTATATGAGCACAATTCTCATGAACAGCTTCGTCCCGCTTCTGTTACCAAAATTATGAGTATTCTCCTTATTATGGAAGCTTTAGATAGCGGAAAAATCACTTTAGATACCCCTATTCCTTGTAGTGAAAATGCTGCTAGTATGGGTGGTTCACAAATTTGGTTAGATGTACGAGAAACGCTTACAGTGAATGAAATGTTAAAAGCCATTACCATTGCCTCTGCTAATGACTGTGTTGTAGCAATGGCAGAGTATTTAGAAGGTTCTGAGGAAGCATTTGTAGAAAAAATGAATGAAAAAGCAAACGCTTTAGGTATGAAAGATACTTGTTTTAAAAATTGCCACGGCTTAGATGAAAACGGTCACCTAACTTCTAGTTATGACATTGCTTTAATGTCGAGAGAACTTTTAGTGCATCATCCTACTATTACTCAATATACCACTATTTGGATGGACACTTTAAGAGATGGTAAATCTCAATTAACCAATACAAACAAGTTAATTCGCAACTATCAAGGTGCTACAGGTTTAAAAACAGGCTCTACTGGTCTTGCTCTATATAATTTATCAGCAAGTGCTACTAGAAATGATTTATCCCTTATTGCTGTTATTATGAAAGCTCCTAGCACGCAAGTACGTTTTTCTGAAGCTGAAAAATTATTAGATTATGGATTTAATCATTATACTTATGAACAATTTGCCAAAGCTGGAGATGTATTAAATACTTTGGAAGTAGAAAAGGGTGTAACTTCTCATGTTCCTGTTGGATTCACTAATGATGCTGGCTATCTATTAGAAAAAACGAATAGTCAAGAAGTAACACAAGTTATCTCTTTACCTGATGTAGTAAGTGCTCCTGTTAGCAAAGGACAAAAAATAGGAGAAGTGCGATTTGAACTAAATGGCGAAGTTCTTTGCCAAAGCGATATTGTTGCTTTAGAAGAAGTTAAAAAAATGGAACCTACTTCTATGTTAGAATCTCTTTTCTTCTCTTGGTTCCGTGTACTGAGGTAAAAATGAAATGCCTTTCCTTTTAAGGGAAAGGTTTTTTTCTTCATTCAAAGAAGCTAATCTGTTTATTCTGCACTTTCCAACTTTCTTGTTTGGCTTCTGTAATCTTATCTCCCTCTTTTTTTCTCCAATCAAAAACGGAGATAGGGGGTTATGTCTTTTTTTATTTTCTTTTACCAGTCTACTATTCGTGTTAGCATAACAATATTTGCATAGATGTCCACATGTATCATAAGCACCTATATCATTTCCCATCAAACAATTGCAACCTTCTCTTATATTTTTCCTTTTAGGAGGATTTAGCTTTTCCCCTATTGCTTTTTCTACTATTTCCTGTGTCATACAGCCTTTGCAATCTATTCCATATCCTTCAAGATATGTTTTTTCGCAACAAGCATGTATTGTCATTCCATTTTCTTTGCCTATTCTACTAAAAGCTTTTGCCAATTCTATGGTCTCTTCTTGAGAAGGAGGATATATATTAGGTGCATTTCTTTTTACTTTTTCGTATAAATCTAAAAAACTAATGGTGCAGTTTTTTGTATATCCTTTTAAAGCTTTTGCCATTTTTTCAAATGCTTCTATATGCCTTTTTACGGAAAAACCCATCCCTATAAAAATAGGATCATATCGCCATCCTATGGAATCTATGCCAACCTCTTGTGATAATTTTTGAAAGCTTTCTATTACTTTTTCTTTGTCTGGTACATTGGGTTCTATCTCTTTTCCATAAGGTGTAATGGTAACAAACCAATATTGTTGATACGGTTGCAATACTTTCCTATAGGGTAACATTGGTTCTGGATTCTTGGTACAAAAAGCCAAACAATCTACTAATTCTGGCTTCAAAGAATATTTGGTTACTTGTGATGGATTATAGGGATTTCTTACTAATACGTACCCTTCTTTTATTCTATTGATGAACCATTCTGCATAAAATGCAGGTATATCGGTTCTACATCCTGTATTGATAATCATTTTTCTTCTTTCCTTTTCTTTTACAAACTTAAATCCTCTATCATGCTACTTACATCTTCCTGAAATGATATAGCTTTGTTTCTAATCTCTTCACTCACAAAGGGATAATCTTTATTTATTCTAATTAAAATCGTTTTTACATTATGATATACCATATTTTCAAATGGAAATCTAATAATCGATGGTGTATTAAAGCCAACACCAATTTCTAATAATACCAAATTTTTTCCTTGATATTTTTGCAAAAATGCTTCATATTTCTCTGCTTGTTTATACCAATGCTCATCTTGCACAAAATTAGCATCTTTTCTCAAATTCATATCCATATTTTTTCCGCAGACAGGGCATTTGGGTACTAATTCTGTTGGTATTCTACCATCTTTTGTTTCTTTTAGCCATCTTTTTACTAAATTTTCATTATAATAGGTTTTGTTATGGCATCCTTCTTCACATTGCAAAAGGCTATAATCTCCTTGTACTAAAAATAATTTTTCCGGAGGAAAACCTACTTTTTCAAATTGTCCATCTACATTTGTTGTAATCACAAAATATTCTTTTGCTTTTACTAAATGATATAACTTTTGATATAGTTCTAGAGGTTTTTCATTAAATCTATTTTGTTGAATTAATCTCGCCCAAAAAGCCCATTTTTCTTCCTGCGTAGGGAAATTATAGAAACTGGCTGTATATAAATCTGTAAAATGATATTTTTGGATAAATTCTGGATAATTTCTTTGAAAAGATTCTCCACTATATTCCAGTCCTGCTGCTGTTGACAAACCTGCTCCTGCTCCTATCAAAATTGCTTCTGCATTTTGAAGCACTTCTTTTGCGTTTTCTAATCTAATCGCATAATCTTCCATATTTTCTTACTATCCTTCCCAATTTTTTATATTTTTCTCGTATATTTTATAATCTTCTTCTCCATAAACATTAAAAACAATTTTTTCAAAAGAATTTTTCTGCTGTTCTAAATAATTTTCTACTGCTCCTATAGCAAGTAAACACGCCTTATCTTTAGGAAATCTAAATTCTCCTGTTGATATACAAGGGAAAGCTATGGTTTTGATTCCCTTTTTTCTTGCTAATTCTAATGCGTGAATATAACAGTTTGCCAATTGTTCTTCTTGCTTTTGGGTTACCCTATCTTGTATGATAGGTCCAACCGTATGAATAACAAACCTAGCTGGCAAGTTATACCCTTTTGTAATAAAAACCTCTCCTGTGGGAAGAAAATAATTTTTTTCTTTCATAATTTCATTACATTCTAATCTTAGAGCAACTCCCGCATAAGTTTGAATTTGATTGTCTATACATTTATGGCAGGGTATAAAACACCCTAATCCTTGTGAATTTCCTGCATTTATAATGGCATCGATTTCTAATTCTGTAATATCTCCTTGCCATAAACAAATTTTATTTTTATGTTTTAAACTAGTATTGGGAAAAGTATCCTGTACTGTTTTTATGTTTCCTATTTTTGTTATTTTCTTTTTTTGTAATTCTTCTTGTAAATATTCCTTTTCTATTTGGATATATTCTTCCTCTATGGGTTTTGGATTTCTAATGTTGCATAAGCTTCTATATAATCTCTTTTTACCTTCTTGATCAATGGGAATTTCATGTATCGTTATTTCCTTATTTTCTGTTAATAAATAATGAATTAAATAATCTAGTTTTTCCAAAATATACCTCCTTTTTCTTAGGATAAATTATACTATCTTTTCATATCTTTGTTAAGTAGGCACTTTTTTGTGGCTTAGTTTCTTAAAAGTAACTTTTGTGTATTTTTCTTAAAGTTAGCCCTCAAAAATTTTTTATATTTACTTTTTTTCTATTTTTTGCTATACTGCTTTATAGGATAGGAGATGGTCTAATGATAGAAAAAGATTTACCTGCTTGTCCTGTTGAAATAACAATGGGATTGATTGGAGAAAAATGGAAAGTTCTAATTATTCGAGATTTACTTACTGGTACAAAAAGATTTGGAGAATTAAAAAAATCTGTTACAGGAATTACACAAAAGGTACTAACAGAAAATTTAAGACAAATGGAAAATTCCGGACTTATTAGTAGAAAAGTATATGCAGAAGTGCCTCCTAGAGTAGAATATTCTTTAACAGAAACTGGATGGAGTTTAAAACCTATTCTCGATTCTATGGTAGAATGGGGAAATTGTTATAGAGAAAAAAAGAAGAATGACCAATAGGCATTCTTCTATATTTTTAATCATCATAATCTTCTATAATATCTTCTGGAGTTGTTTCATCATACTCATATTCATATTTTGCTATTTTTCCTCTTTTAGGACGTAATTTCGTTGTATTAGGTACAATAATAGTACTGTTGTCTACAGCTGGTTGTGTATAATGATTCTCTCCTGTTTCTTGTTTTTCTTGCTTCTCTTGCTTTTCTTGTTGTTTTTTTCTTTGCTCTTCTTGTTTCTTTTCCTCTTTTCTATTTGTCATTTCTCTATTAATGAGATTATTGGTTTTTTCTACTAAATCTGGTACATAATCTAAAAGCTTGTCTACTGCAGAACTATGGTTAACAGGTAATAATTTTACGCTACCTCCTTGTACTACTAAAAAGGCAACTGGCGAAATACTAACACCTGCTCCACTTCCTCCACCAAATGGCAATTTATATTGTATTGCCTCATCTTTATCTTTTTTTGTGTACTCATTAATGGTTTCTCCTTTGAATTCGCTACCTCCTGCGGCAAAGCCAAATCCTACTTTAGAAATGGGTAGAATAATAATATTATTGGAGGTTTCTATAGGCTCTCCTATAATGGTATTAACATCTACCATCTCTTTAATGGAATTCATGGCTGTATTCATCAAACCTTCTATTGGATGTTCGCTCATTTTTTTCCTCTCCTTTCACTTGCTTCTTATGCATGTATATACTATAAATAATATGTACGATTTTTATGCGAATTATACTACTAAATTCAATTTGATATTCATTTTTATTTTCATATTTCGGTAGGACTGTGTAGTAACATTTCTTTTTGTCTTTCATACATACAATATGTGGTAGTAATATACTAATGGCAGAAGCCAGCAAAGCTACAGTATAAGAAGTAAGTACAGCATCTTCTGTTCCAATGGCTATTTTTAAGCTTAGGCTTTCTAAACATATTTTTAAATTCTTTATGAAATCTCTATTTTTCTTTTGAAAAATATGCTCTCTTTCTATTGTTTCTAAATCCATATGAGGTATTTTTTTGTCTTTTTCTAATTGTTCTATTTTCCTTTTCGTTATTTTCCATTTTACAATAGTAATTTTATCTAATAATTTTATACGAAACACAATTGGCTTTCTTAATTGCAATTCTTTATTATTTTCTTTATAAAATTGCTCCACTTCTATGGAGATGCTACTTAGTAGTATTAACATAGCCAAAATACAAAAAAGAAGAAATATTCCTAGCAGTATTAAAATAAAAAACAGCATTGTTTTTTCACCTTCTTTAAAAACCTATTTCTATTTTTTATTTTTACCATTTATTTCTTCTTTATACTTATTGATATTCTTTTTCTTGTTTAACCTATTTTCCTTTTATTTTTTTCTACCACAATATCTCCAAATAATTCTTCCTGCTTTGTAATAACCTTGCTTCTTCTGGATAACTCCAATAAACCTGTAAAAGCTGTTACAACTTCTTGTTTATTACATTTAGAAACTGTATACATTTTGTTAAATACAAACTTTGGCTTTTTTAATAACTCTCTAAATATTTCTTTTACTTTACTTGCTACAGTATATGTATCTGTAATAGCTATTTTTTCTATATTTTTTGCATTTTGATTTAGTCTCATTGTATTTTTTTCTACAATATTTTTATATTTTTCTATAATGGTATCTATGGTATCTTTTCTTTCTAGCACTTGCTTTGGTAATTGTATTTCTTCTGGAAGTTTTGTATAGCGTTTTGCATAAATATTATAGCGTTCTTTTAACATTTTAGCAGCTTCTTTATATTTTTTGTATTCTATAATTCTTCTTAATAATTCTTCCTCTGTCAATTCTGCCTCTTCCTCTACCTGTGTAGGAAGAAGACTTTTGGATTTTAGATAAATTAAGGTGGAAGCCATTACTAAAAATTCACTAGTGATTTCTAAGTTCATTTTTTCCATTGCCTCTATATAAGCTACATATTGGTCTGTAATTTCACTAATTTTGATATCACAAATATTCATTTTGTTTTTTTCTATTAAATAGCATAATAAGTCTAAAGGCCCTTCAAAGTTTTCTAGTTTAATAGCATATTTATTTGTTTCCATAGTTAGTACTTTTTGCATATCGATTTCACCCTACTCCTCTATCTTTTCCATTGCTTCTCCAATATATTCTGACGCATATCCTTTCTTTATCAAATATTGTTTTATCTCCATTTCTTCCATACTACTCATCTTTTTTAGTACAATATTTTCTGCGGATTTTCTTTCATATTCCTGCAAGTCCTCTTTATGTTTGGCATAATAGCTCTCCCATTCTCCTGCATTAATTCCTTTTGCCATTAATTTATATTTTATCTCTTTTATAGAAAGATTTTTTAAAGCTCTATATTCATTTACTGCCCTTTCTATATATTGCTCGTCATTAATATATCCAATCTCTTGCAATTCCTGTAATACATCTTCTAACAAATTTTCTTCTAGGATAGAAGCAAATTTATTTTTTACCTCTTGTAGTGTACGTTTTTTATACATCACATACTTCAATACTTGTGTCTTTGCCCTATCAAATTCTTCTATTGTATACATTTTTTATTTCTTCCTTTTTTATCTCTTCTTATTCTTCTATTTCGTTTTGCTCTTCTTCCTCTTTTTCTTCTTCGTCACCTAAACTTTTTTCAAATGCTTCTGTAAAGTTGGCTCTAATCTTTTCTTCTACTTCTTTTGCTACCTCTGGATTATCTGCTAAATATTTTTTTACATTTTCTCTTCCTTGACCAATTCTTTCTCCTTTATAGCTAAACCAAGAACCACTTTTTTCGATAATATCTAGGTTAACTGCAATATCTAAAATATTTCCTTCTTTAGAAATTCCTTTACCATAAATAATATCAAATTCTGCTTCTCTAAAAGGTGGTGCTACTTTATTTTTTACTACTTTTACTTTTGCTCTATTTCCTAATACTTCTCCATCTTGTTTAATATTTTCTACTTTTCTAATATCTAAACGAACAGATGCATAATATTTTAATGCTCTACCACCAGCTGTAGTTTCTGGATTTCCAAACATAACGCCTACTTTTTCTCTTAATTGGTTAATAAATACAATCACACATTTTGATTTATTAATCGCTCCTGCTAATTTTCTCAAAGCTTGGGACATAAGTCTTGCTTGCAAACCAATATGAGAATCTCCCATATCTCCATCTATTTCTGCTTTTGGTACTAGTGCCGCTACAGAGTCTATAACAATAACATCTAAAGCTCCACTTCTTACTAGTGCTTCTGCTATTTCTAGTGCTTGTTCTCCTGTGTCTGGTTGAGATACAATTAGGTTATCTATATCTACCCCTAAATGTTTTGCATAAACAGGATCTAGGGCGTGTTCTGCATCAATAAACGCAGCCTCTCCACCTAATTTTTGTGCTTCTGCAATCATATGTAATGCCAAAGTAGTTTTTCCAGAAGATTCTGGTCCATATATTTCTATAATTCTTCCTCTTGGAATTCCTCCTATTCCTAAAGCAATATCTAGGCTTAAAGCTCCTGTTGGAATTGCCTCTACATTCATGGCTTGATAATCTCCTAGTTTCATAACAGAACCTTTTCCAAATTGTTTTTCTATTTGTCCTAATGCTACTTCCAAAGCTTTCATTTTTTCTGAATTTTGTTTTTCCATATTTTATCTTTCCTTCCTTACGATATTATTTTAAACATATGTTTGTATTCTTATTATATACTAACCTTTTCTTTTGTCAAGAGTTTTTTTCATTTTTTTATTATTTTACATACGATACCAATCTTCAAAATGGTAATAACTAAAAAAGTTATTTGGTGTTACTTCACCAGCTAAGTTTTGGTCTTTAATTACGGTTACTTTGTTGCGATATAAGCTAATAAATGGCTGTTCTTCTTGGTAAATACTTACTATTTCTTGATACTTTTGTTTTAACAATTCTTCGTCTTGTATGGACTCTACTTCTTTTAATAGTGTTTGCATTGTCTCATTCGTATAGTTTTGCAAATTATCTGTTCCAAAAAACTTGGATACATCTGGACTATAGCCATTATATACGCCCGTAATTAACATTTGATAACTTTTATTGGTTAATGCTGTTTGATATTGTGTATCTGACAATTTGCCAATGGTAACGGAAATACCTATTTGCTCTAATTGAGCTTTTATATTTTCTGCCACAGCAAGTCTTTGGGCATTATTTTGTTGTACAGATAGAGTGAATCTTAATCGAAGCGTTTTCCCATTTTCTCTTTTTTGCCAACGATTATTCTTATATTCCCACCCATTATCTGTTAATACTTGTTTTGCCTGTTCCACATTGTATCCGCTACTAGTTTGCGTATTCTCATAAGCAAAACTTCCAAAATCTAATGGAAAATGAGAAACATAGTACTGATTATTGTATACAGCTGATACAATATTATTTTTATCAATGGCATAAGAAATGGCTTTTCTTACTTCTACTCTTTGCAGCAAATCATCTTGGCAATTAAAAGCTAAATAATCCAATTCTCTTCCCGCAAATTCTTCTTTTGCATACCCCATCGTTCCAATATAGTTTTCTAAATCGCGATTAGCTGTTGTAAAAATATCTATATTTCCTAATTTAAAACTATTATATAGCTCTCCTATTTCCGTATATAACTTTATTTCTACCGTTTCAATTTTAGGCTCTACATCTTTCCACCAGCTATCATTTCGTGCTAAAGTAATTTTTTGGCTATCTATACTAGTAATTTTATACATGCCTGTCCCTATTGGTATTTTCGTAGAAGTGTTAAAATCCTCACCTAAATAATAGTTATTTGGCATAATAGGAAAGGTTAAATTATATTCAAAAAAAGGAACTGGTTCAGATAAATTAATTTTTACAGTAGAAGTATCTATTACTTCCACACTGCTCACCTTTTCTACATTAGCAGAATAAATCGATCTTCCCTCTTTTAGACGGTCTATGGTAAATTGTATATCTTTAGCAATTAGGGAACTTCCATCCTGCCACTGCACAGAATTATCTATTTTTACTACATAGCTCGTATCCGATGTTTTTGACCACTCTGTTGCCAAACATAATTGTATTTTATAATTTTCATCTAAGGTAAGCAATGGTTCAAAAATTAATTTACCTATATTTAATACTTCTTTATTGGTAGTTAGTAATGGGTTTATGGTATCGAAATTAGAAATGCCCAAACGAATATCTTTCTTTTCTTCTATTACTTCTGCTTGTTGTTCATTTTGTACTTCTGTATTTTCTTGATCTTCTTGAAAATAGATGGAATATATAGCAAACGCAATAATGCCTATTACTACCACTATAAAAATACCTTTTACTATATTAAATCTCATTTTTGCTTTTTCTCACCCCGTATTTTTTATTAATCATATCTTATCTTTTCCATTTTTTCAAGCATTCTTTCTTGGATTTTTTAAGAAAATGTTAGGTTCATATACTTATTCTTTGGGATTAATAAAGAAACCATAAATAGGACACAATCGATTCTTTATTTTTCGTTATGATAAAAATTTATTTCTGAAAAAAATATTTTGAAAAGATTGCAAAAGTATGGTTTTCTTTTGCAATCTTTTTTATAGGAAAGTACATTATTTTAGGTACCTTTCTATATAAAACAAGGCTAGAGACTACCTTGGATTATTTTCTCGACTCTACAATAATTCTAATACCAGTTCTATCCTCTCCTTCTACTTCTACCTCTGCAAATGCTGGTATACATACTAAATCCACTCCTGCTGGTGCTACAAATCCTCTTGCTATTGCTACTGCCTTTACAGCTTGATTCAGTGCCCCTGCTCCAATTGCTTGCATTTCTGCTTTGTTTTCTTCTTTTACCAATCCAGCAATTGCTCCTGCCACTGAATTTGGATTTGATTTGGATGAGATTTTTAAAATTTCCATTTTTTGCCTCCTATAATTTTATTTTTATTTGAATTACAGGTATATTTATATTACATATTTTATAAATTGTCTAGTCTTTTTTGGAAATTTTTAGGAAAAGTTTTCGCTAAAGTTTTTGTTTTTTCGCCTTTTATTTTACTTGTATTCTATAAATATTCGTTGCTCGACAATTCTCGTCATTTGTCGCTATTACACATCCATTTATCATCTGGCTACCTTCTGCTAATTTATATCTTTCTGGCATTGATGTGATAAAACGTTTCATCGCCGCTTGCATATCCATTCCTATGACAGAATCTATCGCTCCTGTCATTCCTACATCTGTAATATAGGCTGTTCCTTTTTTAGTTACTTGTTCATCTGCCGTTTGTACATGTGTATGTGTACCAAAAATAGCCGTTACCTTGCCATCTAAAAAACATTTCATTGCAATTTTTTCGGCGGTTGCTTCTGCATGAAAATCTACTAGGATATAATCTACTTCCGCTTTTATTTTCTCTACAATTTCTTCTGCT
>CALXAS010000035.1 GCA_944386315.1 uncultured Clostridia bacterium
AACAACATCTTTATAAAAAATTGGCACTAACTTAAATTAGTGCCAAGAGTGAAAATTTTAATTTTCACTTTTGTTCTTTGGAATATATTCAATAATGTCTGTAATGCTGCAATGTAAATAATCGCATAATCTTGCCGTAACGAATATATCAAATCTTACCAATTCGCCAGACATCATTCTTTTTAATACTTTAAAATCCGTATTAGTATCTCTCATTAATTTGTTGATACTAATATTTTTTTCTTTTAAAATATCTTCTAATTTAAATAGATAAGTTCCTTTTTCTATATCTAATTTCACCATATGAATCTCCTAAAAAATTATAAAAATATTGTATAATTTTTATAGGCTACTTGACTATTGGTTATATAACCAGTATAATAAGTTTAATTAATCTAAAAGATTTCAAAAATCAAAAGAAGAAGGGAAGGAATTGTTTATGAAAAGCATAAGCCTTATAAGGACAAGAGAACAAAAAGGTATTACTCTCATTGCGTTAGTGGTGACAGTAATAGTTCTAATTATTTTAGCTGGCGTATCTATAGCAATGCTAGTTGGAGAAAATGGAATTATTACGCAGGCACAGAGAGCAGCACAGGAGACAGAACAAGCTCAAAGAGATGAGGAAGCAGAATTAAATAAAGCAGCAGACCTTATAGAAATGTATGCAGAAGGAGTAAATACTGCAACAACAGTAAAAGATGCTATAGCACAAAATAAACGTTTTGCTCAAAACACAAAGATAAGAGATGATTTAAATAATGAAGTAACCATACCACAAGGATTTAAAGTAGCAAATGATTCAGCAACAAAAGTAGAAGATGGAATTGTGATAGAAGATAAAGATGGAAATCAATTTGTATGGATACCGGCAAAAACGGAATCAGAAGGTGGAGCAACTATAAACTTAGAAGGAGGAACCACAACAATAGTATACAAAAGAACAGCTTATAGTACTAATGTAGCAACAGGGGAGATGGATGAAGAAACGGATAGTGAAAAAATAACATTTATTGATTCAGAATATTATTTTAAAGAAGCGATGCAAAGTGATGAAGAAAAAAGTATAAATGCAAATGGAGGATATTATATAGGGAGATATGAAGCAGGAGATAAAGAATCAACACAAGTAAAATCCATGAGAGAAGAAGGAGCAAGCCAAACAAATACAGTAACAATAAAAAAAGGACAAGCACCATATAATTATATAACACAAAGCGAAGCAAAAAAATTAGCAGAAAACATGAGTGTTAAACAAGGATATAATGCTACAACAAAACTAGTGAATAGTTATGCTTGGGATACGGCTATAAGTTTTATACAAATAAAAAATACTGATTATGGTTCCAGTTCAATAGAAGGAAATTATATGAATGTTCCAACATTTACTTACACGGATATAAATGGAAACACACAAACAAAAAATAAAGATACGGAAGTATTAATTCCCACTGGACAGACTACTAGCGTAAGTAATATATATGATATGGGAGGAAATTTAAACGAATATACTACAGAAAGTAATTCGGACGTAAGTAGGCCTATTGCTTTTAGAGGAGGAGACTATCGTAATGATTATGAATGGAGTGAAGCAGGATTTCGATCTTTGGGAGATGGTCTATCTTATGGTGGGGTTGGTTTTAGAATAGTTATGTATATATAATAATTATACAAAATCTAATGTGGAAAAAATAGCGGTTTCCGTGTAGTTGTAATTATGCCATAATTGTCCATTTAAGCCAGTCGTTATTTATGTAGCTATTCCATATAACCTGACATAAGGATACTAAAATGAAAAAATACGGAATAATGACGGATGGTGTAGAATATGTAGTGTAAAATAAAGTAGAGAAAATTATGCAAACAAGTCACCACTAAAAAGCTAAAATAAAAGAAAATAAGGAAAATAAGGAAAATATATAATCCTCTCTGTAAGAATAAAAAAACAGGGAGGAATTTTAAAATGCAGAAACTTTAGTTATCATTTTGAACAAATAAAAAAACGGCACATTTGCTTGGTAGAGCGATATGTCGTTTTTTTATTTAGTCTGAACAAAAATTTTTCTGGTAGCGAAAAGTGGATTCGAACCACCGACCTGCCGGGTATGAACCGGATGCTCTAGCCAACTGAGCTATTTCGCCATATCTGAATAAGACAAGTATTATTATACTGACAATTCCTCGTTTTGTCAAGATAAAAAGGAAATTTTTCTAAAATTCGTAGAATTCCTTTAAAATAGTGCTTTCAAGTAACATATTTATTTTAGAAAAATTTCTATACTTTACCTTATTATTTTAATTTATCTTTATCTTTAACGAGATAATTCATCGTCATCTTTTATAAGTTGTGATTTAGAAGCTTTTCTGCTATTAGTTTTCGCTACCTCTTTTGCTTTTTCTAAATTTTCAGAAGAAAGGATAGATGTTCTTGTTTTAGGTGCTTTTGTAGTAGTTTTAGACATGGTTTCAATAGCATCTATTGTTTTTTGATGTTGTACTTCATAACTTGCAACTTTTTTCTGGCAATTTTCTAATGCTTTTAATGTATCCATATCTTCTTCTGGGAAAGTTTCTTCTAAAGTGGCAGCATTTTCTCCCACATCTTCCTCTTTAAAAAGATCCTTCATATTATGAAAAAAAATAACAAATCTATCTTTTAATTTTGGCTTCTCATTTACTTGTGGTTCCATTTTCTTTCTTAACAGATGTTAAGAATTCACCTCCTCTAGGTTTTAAGTAATATCTACATTTTATATATTAACATAAATTGTAAAAAAAAGCAATTGTTTTTTGAAAAAAGATAAAAAAGATAAAAAATTCAAAAAAACTTATAGACAAAAGGCGACAAAAAAGAATAAAAAAACATACGGTTTTGACAGGTTATGACACAATAATGGTAGGCTGGTGCCAAATAGTGTCGAAAAAGCAAGATGAAAAGTGCTTGTCAAAACGGAAAAAGAAGGATACAATGGAAAAAATATTTGGGAAAGGGGAGAACAAATGAAAAATTTGTATGGAAGTATTGTAATTCAAAAAGAACTAAAAGAGAAGGGGCAAGAAATCCGAGAACATGTGAACTATTATAAATTGAAAAATAAAAAATACGGTTTAGAAATAGTAAAAGAAAATGAGGAGAAACAAAAAATAGAAATTACGAACGTAAGAGATATTACAGACGATGAACAAAAAATAAATAATGTACTTAATTTTTTAGTCATTAAAGAGGTAATGCCTAATGCACCAGATGTAATAGAAGATTTAGTAAAACAATACATCTAATGGATAAAGAAATAGAGCAGAAAAAAGTTAATCTAATCTTCTTTCTGTTCTATTTTCTTTGCTACTATTAGAAGAAACACATAATTTTTCATATTCTTTACATTTTATTTTATATTCTAATTGTTGGGTAAGATAGCGGTAGTACATATAGGCTTGCTCATATTGAGCAATAGGGTTAAATATACCATTATCCATATTTTCAAATCCTTCATAGGGGTTATATCCATAAAAGTTATTATAATCTATATTTTTATCCATAACATACACCTCACTAATACAATATATGAAAAAGAAAAGTAATTATACTACAAATTCAAATTAAAAATAGGAAACCACATAATAAAAAGGAAAGCATAAATGGCTGCAAAAATTCCTTGTAATAATTTACCAATAAAATAAGCCTTAATAGAAATATCTGTTTTAGAAGTAATGCTATATACTTGTAATAAAACAGAAATACCGCCAAATCCTAATAAAAAAGCAGATAAAATGATATTAATAGAAATGGCTCTGCAAGAAATCATAGATATTTGCTTTACGCCATTGGTAAGCTCAATCATTCCAGCAAAAAGAGCAGTAGAGAAGCGACCATCAGAAATACCAAATAAGTTTAAAATAGGGGATAAAAGTTTACTTCCTAAAGCAAGAAAGTGTGTGTCAGATAAGATAGACAAGATGACGCTAAATAAAACAACAAAACCACCTATCATAATTACCGATTTTACAGCGGAAAAAATACTTTGGCTTAGTACTTCTCCTAAATTAGAAAAAGAAACTATTTCTGTGTTAGAAGTAGAAAAGCTATTTTCAGAGGCTTTTTCTTTTCTTTTCCAAAAGCGAAATAAAAATCCTACTGTAAAGCAAGAAAGAATATGTGTAATAAAAAGTAATAATCCCACTAAATGGTTACCAAATAAACTAATACCAACGGTACCAATAATAAATAGAGGACCAGAGTTGTTAGTAAAAGCAAGTAGTCTTTCTGCTTCTGCTTTGGTACACAAATGATTTTCTCTAAATTGTGTAACAATTTTAGCACCAACAGGGTAGCCACTAATAATGCCCATAATTAGTGCATAAGCACCATGACCAGGAACACGAAAAATAGGTCTCATAATCGGATTTAAAATTCTTCCTAACGTGTAGATAACATCTGTGTGACTAAGTAGTTCTGTTGCCATAAAAAAAGGTAATAACGAAGGAACTACGTGACTTGCCCATAAAGCAAGCCCTTCTTTGGAGGCAGCTAAATTACTTTTAGAAAACACTACTAAGCCAACTGTAAATAAACAAAAACAGATAGGTAGAATCAGTTTTTTCATAGAAAAACAGCATATTTTAGGCTTTACATATATTTTAGAAGATGTATTACAAATACTTTTCATCATTTACCTCACTTACTATGATACATACTATGACAAGGGATAGAAAAGTATGCCAAAAAGAAATGTGACACGAAAAAGATATATCTTTACATGTGCAAGTAGCGAAAGAAAACTATCAACACATAAAAAGAAAGAAGGAGTGATTTTTATGATGATGATACCAAGAAAAAGGAAATAACTATGTAATCGAAATGGATTTACCAGGTTATGAAAAAGAAGACATTAAAATAAAAATGGAAAAAGGATACTTAACAGTAACTGCAAAAGTAAATAAAGAAATAAATGATGACAAGGAAGAAAATTATATCCATAGAGAAAGATATAGTGGAGAATGTTCAAGAAGCTTTTATGTAGGAGAAAATGTAAAAGAGGATGAAGTAAAAGCAAGCTTCAAAAATGGTACTTTAAAATTGGTAGTACCTAAGAAAGACCAAAAAGAGCTAGACAATGGAGATAATTATATTCCAATTGAATAAACTATTTAAGCAGATATTCTAAAGCAAGCCCCAATTATTAGACAACAAGTTTAATAATTGGGGTTCTTTGTCTTATATTAAAGTGAAATGAATTGTTCATAAGAAATAGTAGTAAAATTGTAAAATTAATGTTATAATACTTATAGAAAAGAAAGGAGAAGTCTAATGGATAATATAAATTTAATGGATTATTGGGTAAATAGTAGTGATGAAGATTACGATGCAATGCAAGTAATGTATAAAAATAAAAAGAATACATGGGCGTTATTTTTAGGTCATTTAGTTATTGAAAAGCTATTAAAAGGATTGTACGCAAAGAATAATGTAGAAAATCCATATGCAATAAAGTCGCATAATTTATTAGCACTAGCTGAAAAATGTAATTTAGATTTAACGGATGAGCAGGTAGAGAAATTACAATTAATTACTCAATTTAATATAAGTGCAAGATATGATGATTACAAGGAAAATTTTAAACAGAAATGTACAGATGAATATACTTCGGAACAAGTGAAAAAAATAGAGGAGGTAAGAACATGGCTAAAAGAGTTATTGATAAAACAATAATGGAATCTATACAAAAATATATAAAGAGAATAAGTGAGCATTATCATATTGAAGCAATAATATTATTTGGTTCTTATGCAAAAGGAACACAAAATGCAGATAGTGATATAGATATAGCAATTATTTCAAGTGATTTTAACGATATTATTGAAGATGGTGCAAAGTTAATAGGGTTAACATGGAAAATTGATACAAGAATAGAACCACATCCAATTACAACGGAAGATTATGAAAAAGTTTCAAATCCTTTTGTAAAAGAAGTATTAGATACAGGAATAAAAGTAGCATAACGTAAATTTTTCCTATCATCTTGAAAATTATCCATTTATTGTATATAATACAATAAAAGCTAGAGGAGAAAATCAATGGAACAGTTATTATCAGAATTAAAAAATCTCCCAAAATTTCAGGAATATATACAAAGTATTAAACAAAAAAATAGTCCGATATCTGTATCGGGCTTATCTGACGTGGGAAAAATGCAGTGGATAGGGGCGTCTTTTAAGGAAATAAAAGAAAACGTTGTAATTGTTACCTATAATGAATTGCAAGCCAAACGTATTAAAGGGGATTTATCTTTTTTCTTACCAGAAGTGGATATTCAGTATTTCCCTAAAAGAGAGATTGTAGCCTATGATTATGTGGCAGAGAGTAAAGATTTACCTTTTGAAAGAATAGAAGTATTGCAACATATGCACCAAAAAAAGAAATGGATAGTAGTTACTACCATAGAAGCCATGATGCAAGATATGATTGCACCAGAGCTCTTATATCAAAGGCACTTGCAATTTGTAGTAGGAAATACCATTTCACAAGAAGAAGTAAAAAAAGCATTATTAGAAATGGGCTATGAGAGAAGCGATTTAATAGAGGGAAAAGGCCAGTTTAGTGTAAGAGGTGGTATTGTAGATATAGCCATCTCTGATAAAAAAGGTATTAGAGTAGAATTTTGGGGAGATGAAATAGATTCTATCAGAGAATTTGATATTTTATCTCAACGTTCTAATCAAATGTTAGAAAAAGCAGATATTTATGCAGCACACGAATTTTTATTACAAGATAGTATAGAAGAGGTAGTAAAAAGAATAGAAAAAAATACACATTGGGCCATAGAAGAAAATCATACTCCTAAAACATTAATAGAATATAGAAATGCCATTCAAAACAATATACAAGAAGATATAGAACAAATAAAAGCAGGAGACTATATTAGTAAAATTGATAAATATTTTAATCAGTTTTATACAAAAACAGCCACTTTGTTAGACTATTTTCCTAAAAATACAATCGTATTTTTAGACGAAAACACAAAATTAAAGCAAAGAAAAGAAAGTATACAAATAGAATATAGAAATTTAGCAAAGTCTTTGTGGGAGAAACAAAGGATTATACCACAGGCTATATTAGACATGGCTGAAAATACAAAACCTATTTTGTTAGAAATGGAAAGCCAAAATAGGCAAATTATCTTTTTAGAAAAACAAGATATAGGACTTGCAAGTAGTAGCAGTACCAAATATAGCGTAGCCTATAGAGATATCCATTATTATAAAAGTGAAATGGAACTACTTTTGCAAGATATGCAAACTTGGATAAAGGAAAAGAGAAAAGTACTTGTTTTAGCAGGTGGATTAGAACAAACTCAAAAATTTGCCAATTTATTAAATGAAAAAGAAATTGCTAATACTTTGACTATTCCAAAAGAATTAAAAAGTGGACAAATTTATATTAAGGAAGGAAAGTTATCTACAGGTTTTGCCTGTGACGATAGTAATTTAGTAGTTGTAACAGGAGAAGATTTATTTGCAGGAGAAGTAAAAAAGAGAAGAAAAGTAAGTAGTCATTTTAAGCAGGGAGAAAAGGTAGTCTTTGCAGATTTAAAAGTAGGAGATTATGTAGTACATAGAAATCATGGTATTGGGCAATTTATAGGAGTAAATACTATTAAGGCAGATGGAGTAGTAAAAGACTATATAAAAATACGTTATCGTAATGACGATATTTTATATGTACCAACCAATAATTTAGATAGCATACGTAAATATATTGGTGGAGGAGAAGATGTACCAAAAATTAATCGATTAGGAAGCAAAGAATGGGAAAATACGAAAACAAAAGTAAAGAAAAATTTGCAAACGGTAGCCAGAGAATTAATAGAGCTATATGCAAAGAGACAAAAAGTAAAAGGATTTGCTTTTTCACCAGATACTCCTTGGCAAAAACAATTTGAAGACAGTTTCCCTTATGCAGAAACGGAAGACCAACTTCGTTGTATAGAAGAAGTCAAAAAAGATATGGAAACACCAAAGCCAATGGATAGATTACTTTGCGGAGATGTAGGTTATGGAAAAACAGAGGTAGCAATTAGAGCAGCTTTTAAAGCAGTAATGGATCAAAAGCAAGTAGCGTACTTAGTACCTACAACTGTACTTGCTAACCAGCAATATGAAAGCTTTAAAAATCGTATGGAGGATTTTGCTATACGAGTAGAATTGCTAAATCGTTTTAGAACAAAAAAAGAACAAGAAGAAGTAATCCGAAAACTTAAATTAGGAGAAGTAGATGTCATTATTGGAACACATAGATTATTAAGTAAGGACGTTGCCTTTAAAGATTTAGGATTATTAATTATCGATGAGGAACATCGTTTTGGAGTAAAAGATAAAGAAAAAATCAAGCAATATAAAGAAAATATAGATGTACTTACTATGACAGCTACGCCTATTCCTCGTACACTTCATATGTCTATTGTAGGGGTAAGAGATATGTCTGTTATTTACGAACCACCACAAAATAGAAAACCAGTACAAACTTATGTCATGGAATATGATGAAGAAATAGTAAGAGAAGGAATTACCAAAGAATTAGAAAGAAATGGACAAGTATTTTATTTATTTAACAATGTAGAGCATATAGAAAAAAAAGCATATGATATAGAGCATTTAGTACCAGAAGCAAAAGTAGCATTTGCCCATGGAAAAATGTCTGGAAAAGAACTAGAAGATATTATGATGGATTTTATTAATGGAAATGTGAATGTGTTAGTATGTACCACTATTCTAGAATCTGGTATTGATATTCCAAATGCCAATACCATTATTGTAGAAAATGCAGACAGATTAGGTTTAGCCCAGCTATATCAAATAAGAGGAAGAGTGGGAAGAGCAGAAAAACAGGCGTATAGCTATATCATGTATAAAAGAGATAAAATGTTATCAGAGGTAGCAGACAAGAGACTAAAAGCCATTAAAGAATTTACGGAATTTGGTTCAGGATTTAAAATTGCCATACGAGATTTAGAGATTAGAGGAGCTGGAAGTCTGCTTCGGAGAAGTGCAACATGGACATATGGAACAAGTAGGATATGATATGTATTGCAAATTGTTAGAAGAAGTTATTCACGAAATGCAAGGAAAAGGAACTTTGCAAGAAACAAGCGAAGAGCAGGATATTCAAATTGACATTTCTGTGTCTAGCTATATTCCAGATAGCTATATTGAAAATGGTAGTCAAAAAATAGAAATGTATCAAGATATTGCATTATGTAGGACAGAAGAAGATATTCAAAATGTAATAGATGAAATGATTGACCGTTATGGAGCAATGCCGAAAGAAGTAGAAAACTTGTTAGAAGTGGCTAGAATCAAAGAGTTAGCAAAAAAAGCACATATCGTTAAAATTTCACAAAAGAAAGATGGTATTGTATTTACTTATGACATTTCTCATGCTAGAAAAGATGTGGCACAAGGAATAAATGCAGAAGAAATGGGAGAAAATAAAGAAAAAAGAGAAGTTCCTATGAAAATGGATACAATAGAAGACAGGAATCCAGAAAGAAACATACCAGAAGAAAGAGGAATAGATTTAAATAAATTGTTGAAAATCTATGGCAATAGAATTCGTTTCTCTCCAGGAACGCAAAATTATGTGACATTAAAAATGATAGAAGGGAAGCAGACAGAGGAAGAAATATTAAAAGAAATAAAATCCTATTTGGAAAATCAATAGTAATGAAGGAGATAACCAACGGTCAGCCTTAAAAAATAGACTGTCATGGTGTATCTCTCCTGTAAGGAAAAAGAGGAGGTTAGGTTTTAAGATGCAAGTGATTACCAGTAAAGATAACGAAATGGTAAAACAAATCAAAAAACTAAAGGAGAAAAAATATCGTGATGAAACAGGTTGTTTTATTGTAGAAGGAATCAAATTAGTAAAAGAAGCATTGCAAGAAAAAATGAAAATACAAACTATTGTTATTTGTGAAGAATGTGTACAAGATGGAACACTTTCACAAAATTTATTGTATGAAATTGCAAAACAAAATTGTATATATGTATCAGCAAAGATATTTGACCTATTAACAGATGTGACCAATCCACAAGGTATATTAGCAGTAGTATACAAACCAGTGTTAAAAGAGCAAAAAGAAAATGAGAAAGAAGAAATGCTGATTGCTTTAGATGGCATACAAGATCCAGGAAACTTGGGAACTATCTTAAGAACTTTAGATAGTGCAGGCATGCATCAAATACTATTGTCAAAAGATACTGTAGACCCCTATAACCCAAAAGTAGTACGTTCTACAATGGGAGGGATTTATCGTATTCAAATAAAACAAGTAGAAAATTTAGTAGAAGAACTAAAAGAATACCAAAAAGGAGGTTATAAAGTATCCGTTACTTCCCTACAGGCAGAAAAAAATATTTATCAAGCAGATTACCATAAAAAAATAATAGCCATTGGAAATGAGGCAAATGGAGTTTCTAAAGAAGTAGCAGAATTGGCAGACGAAAAAATAAAAATACCAATGCTAGGCAAAGCTGAAAGCTTAAATGCAGCAGTAGCAACTAGCATTATTGTGTATGAGTATGTGAGAAGAAAGAACTTTGCAATTTAGGTGCAATTTAGGGACGTCCCTAAATTGCAGAAAAAATTAAAATTCACAATTTTTTGGTGTTCTAGGGAATGGAATAACATCACGAATATTTTGCATACCGGTTAAATACATCATCATTCTTTCGAATCCTAAACCAAAACCTGCATGTTTGCTACTTCCAAAACGGCGCAAATCTAAATACCACCAATAATCTTTTTCATCTAATCCTAATTCTTTCATTCTATTTCTTAATTTTTCTATATCTTCTTCTCTTTGACTACCTCCAATTAATTCACCAATACCAGGTACTAAAAGGTCGGTAGCTGCAACGGTTTTACCATCATCGTTTTGCTTCATATAAAATGCCTTAATTTCCTTTGGATAATCTGTTACAAAAACAGGTTTTCCAAAAATAACTTCACTTAAATATCTTTCATGTTCTGTTTGAATATCGCTACCCCAATGGACAGGATATTCAAATTTATCATTTTCTTTTTCTAATTTAGCAATAGCATCTGTATAAGTAATTCTACCAAAATCAGATTGTACTACGTGTTGCAAACGATCTAATAACCCAGGACTAATAAATTGGTTGAAAAATTGCATTTCTTCTGGTGCATTTTCTAATACATAAGAAATAATGTACTTAATCATATCTTCTGCGAGGTTCATATCATCTTCCAAGTCTGCAAAGCACATTTCTGGCTCTATCATCCAGAATTCTGCTGCGTGTTTTACTGTGTTAGAATTTTCTGCACGAAAAGTTGGTCCAAAAGTGTATACATTTCGGAAAGCAAATGCATAGTTTTCTACATCTAATTGACCACTTACTGTCAAGTGGGTATTTTTTCCGAAAAAGTCTTTTGTATAATCTACCTTTCCATCCTCTGTTTTAGGAATGTTTTCAAAATCCAAAGTAGATACGGTAAACATTTCTCCAGCACCTTCACAGTCGCTAGAAGTAATTAGAGGGGTATGCACATATACAAATCCTCTTTCTTGGAAAAACTTATGAATGGCAAAAGAAAGAACGCTTCTTACACGAAATACTGCATTAAAAGTATTAGTTCTAGGACGTAAATAAGCAATTGTTCTTAAATATTCAAAAGAATGACGTTTCTTTTGAAGCGGATAATCACTATCTGCTACATCATAA
>CALXAS010000036.1 GCA_944386315.1 uncultured Clostridia bacterium
GTTTTAGCTACATTATATTCATGTTCTTTTAATGATGTTGCTTCCATATCTAAACAATTTTCATTTTTAAAAGATTTAAAATTCTTAAAACTAAATCTTATTAACATTTTTAAATCCTCCTTTACTTTATATATTATATGCTAAAATTAAAAAAATATCAACAAAATTTGAGAAGTTCTCTCAAATTTTATTGATATTTTTATTCTTTTACATATTATATTCCCATAAGCTTAAATGATCTTTTGCATCTATTGTTACTATTAATCCTTTAATTCTTTCCATCCTCTTAACATTTCTTTCAAATAATCGATATTCAATTCTTCATAGGCAGCTACTTTATCTTGCTGCAATAATTTAGCTGTTTGTCTCAAACCCTCATCTTTCAATCCTTCTAGTTTTTTTAATCTACTTTCGCTTAAGGTTACATTGGATGGATTCTTCTGATAGGTATTTTCATCAAATCCAACTAAAATGAGGTGATTTTCTAATCTCTGCTTTAACTTATCTGCAATTTGCATGCCTTCTGGATCTATATCTCCCGAGTAATACAACTCTACACCTGCTTCTAATAATTTTTTTAGCAAAATAATGCCTGCTAATTTTACTTGTCCATAGGTGCATACTATAGGAATTTCCTTTAAATCTTCCTCTTGTAGGATATTGGCAAAAACTCCCGGATTTTCTACAATAAGACATTTCGGAATGTTTGTTTTTATGGTATCTATTTGGCTTAAGTTATATAATGTTATCTGCATGGCCTCGTGCCTATGATAAAATTCCTGCCAACCTTTATGAATTTTTCCATCTTTTAATGCTATAAGATTTCTTGTTAAAACCATATTAGACATTTCATCTATCAATATATGGTTATGATAATAAATTTCCGCAATTTCTTCTGTTGTTCCTATATTTTTTCTATTAGCACCATCTACGTTTTGCAGGTTTTCCTTTTGCTTTTCTTTCTGACAGTTTTTATTCTCACTCTTTTCTTCTATTTCTCTTTCCTTCAAAAGTAAAAACTTTAAAAACAACTGACCTGCTAGCTTATTTCTATCTAAAGAATGTGGGTCTCCATTTACGTTTGCTGCAAATATGGGCAAGCTTTCTTGTTTTTGGGGAAGATGTTCTATTGCCCTAATTGCTTTTTTTAATTCTTTTTCTAAATTTTCTTTATCTTTGCGATATTCTCTTTTAATTCTTGCCGCTTCTTCTCCGTTTTGGGAAAATATGGTTTCTATTTTTTCTAGTGTTTTGGGTTGTTTTGCAAATTTTTTTATTTTTTCTATAAATATTTGCAAACTTTGACTTTCTCTCCTTTTTTGCTCTTTATGAGAAATAATTTCTTCGCCGAAATATTGCTCTAAAATTTCTTTTATGGTAACTCCGGAAAATCTAGTTTCATCAAGCCTTTTTTGAAAACTTTTTAAGCTAATAGAAATGTTTTTATTTCTGCTATAATCTTTTTTCATAAAACCAGAAAGTGCTTCTTTCTCTTCTCGTGTAGGATTTCCTATTGTAACGGTACCTGGTGTTTCTCTTTCGAAAGAATAGTATTTTTCTTGCATCTTTTTTAGAAATCTAGTAAAACCGTTATTTTGTTTAAAATACGCTACCGCTTCTTCCAAAATTTTTTCTTCCACTTTTGCCACCACTTTTCTCTTTTTTTACTCTCTTCTTCGTTATCGCTTTTTTCGCTTTTTCGTTTTTAGTTTAGTTTTTTTCTTTTGTTTCTCTTTTTGCTCCACTTTTATTGCAGTTTTTCCTTTCTTCTGCTTTTGCTAATCTTCTTTTAATTTTCTTACTTTACCATTCCACAAATATCGAATCACAGACACTACTTTTTCTCTAGGGTCACTTACTAGTTCGTTAATGGCTAAGCTTGGAATAGTGTCATACTCTCCCCATAGCACTTGTGAATTAATAACATATTCTAAATCTAATTTTGTTAAAATGCGAAACATATCTCTTATATTACTGTCGTCTACCCCCGCAAATGCCTCATCTAGCGAGATAATTCTTGGTGTATCTTTTCCTGCCGATTCGTATTTAGCAACCACAGCAGCAAATAAAGGAATATACATAGCTAGCGCTTTTTCTCCACCGCTTAGTTTGAAAAAGGCATTATTTGTAAGTTCTTTTTTGGTTTCGTCTCCTTTTTTATACATAAATTGGAATTCAAACCAAGTTCTATAATCTAATACTTCTTTCATAATATTATGGAAAGACTTCATCTCTTCTTTTTGCCTTTGCTCTGCTTTGGCAAACTTACTTCTAAAGTGATTGGCTACCTTTGAAATTTCTTCCTGTTTTAAAATTTGTGTATCGGAATTTAGTAGATCCACTAATTCTTTGGTATCTACCTCTGTTTCATCTGTTGCTACTTTTGGTTTCCAATTTAAACTAAAAGATAATTTGCTGGTTGTGTCTATGCTTTCCATTAAGTCATTCATTGCTTTTACCCATTGTTTTGCATGATAAATTCTCTCTTTTATTTTTCTTCCTCCGGTATTGGTTAAAATTTCTTCAAATAAAATTCTATCGTCTTCTTCTATTAACATTTCTGTTTCCTTGATATTGCCTTCTACTTCTTTGCCTAATTTTATTAAATTTACTTTCTGCCCATTCACAAAACATTTGATATCTTTTCTTGTACGTCTTGCATATAGTTCCACAATTGGTGCTTCTTCCTCCATACTTTGTGTATCTACTCTTTGAATGTCTTCAATGGTTAGGTTATAATCTACCAAATGTTCTGCATTTTCTCTTACTTTAATAGATAAATTGTCTAAATAGTGGCTTACGGTATAACCATCTTTTTCAAATTTTTGATAGTCTCTTAGTATTTTGTTTGCCTCTTTTGTGACATCTTCATAAGTTTCTATGACATATTTTAAATCTAGTTCTTGTTTTAGATTTTCTTCTAATATTTTAGAAGTCTTACTTGCGAATTGCACTTTTTCTTCCATTTCTACATATTTTTGTGTATTATTTTCTATATCTTTCTTTAAACTTACATCTCTATCCCTTAAATTGTCACGTATTTTTGGAAGTTCTTTTTTCGCTCTTATGCATTCCTCCATCTGTTTTTTTATTTCGTAAATATCATCTGTTATCAGTTCTTCTATCGCTCTTATTTTTTCTTCTGTCACACTTTTTTCTCTATTTAACTGATTGGTATCATAGAGAATATCGTCTAAAGCTGCTAGTCCTTGCTCTATATTCTCCTGAATCATTTCTATGGTTTTATGGGTATTGATGATATTATTGTGTATTTTTTCTAATTCATATATTTTATCTTTTAGTTCACTTGTGCTATTCAATGCTTCTGCATAAGCTTCTTTTGTTTTCTTAAATTGTAATTTTGCTGTTTTCTCTTCTAATTCTATTCTTTTTTCTTTTATTTCTTCAAACTTGCTGGCAAGTTCCTTTTGCTTTACTTCTATTTCATTTTCTAGAGCCGCTAAAGTATGAATGGCAATTCTTAGCTGATTATACTTTTCTTCTAATGCATCCTTGGGCATAAAATTATCCCATTCTCCTTTTAAACTTACTTTTTTGTTTTCTATGTTTTCTAATTCTTTACGGATTTGCTCTATTTCTAATTTTGTTTGTTCTTTTGCTTCATTTAACTCCTGTATTTTATTTTCTTGGTATCTTTTTCTTGCTATGACACCAATGTATTGTGCCACCTTATTGGTGTCTGCCTTTCCTTTTAACATACCAATTTTGTAAATGCCTTTTTCATCGATATAGTTTCCATTTTCTATATCGTCCAATAAAATGGTTTTTAATACATTTATCACCTCTTCTGGCTTTATTGGTGCATTCTCTGGCAAGTCTACTTTTAATATTTCACTTAAATCATGTCGAAATTCTTTTGGACTTCCTACTAAATATTTGTCTACAAAATTAGGGTCGATTTTTTCTATTTCTTTTTGATATTGTTTTGGAATAATTAAAGCATCTAATAATCCCATATCTTGCAATGCAGATTCTATGCTATTTTTTGTTACTTCGTCAATTTCTGCTTTGAATTCTACCGCTTTATAGAAGGGAATAAACGGTATATGGTTTTCTTGCAATCTGTTTCTATTTTGTATAACCGTATCTTCTCTTATTGGCTCTGGCTCTTTTTTATTTTTCCAATCTTCTAATTCTTGGCTTATCTGTTGTAATTCTGTTTCCTTTGCACTTTTTTCTTGTTTTTTTACAAGCTCCTCTTCTAATAATTTACTTTGCACTTTTTGGTAGGCTTTGCTTACTTCTACTTTGATATCATCATAGCTGGTGTTTTCCCCATAATTTCTCACTTTTTGCGCTATTTTTACCTTATCTTCTTGCTCTATTTTCAAAAGAGTATTGTCTTTTTCCCACTGATACATTTCTTCTATAAATTTTTCTTTTGTTTCTTCTAATTCTTTTCTATTTTTGCTTACTTCACTATCCTGTTTTATTTTGTGATTTCTAGCTATTTCCAAATTTTTTTGCATATCGTCATAAACTTGCTCTAATAGAAACACTTGCTCTAGTATGGTTTTTGCCTGTTCTATTCTGTCTCTATACTTTTTTAAATCATTTCGCAATGCAGAATAAGGATAACTTGCGTGGATGTTCTTTTTAATATCGTCTATCGCAAAGAAATATTCGTCATAATAGCAATCGGAGGCAATGGTTTCTATTTCTAAATTTAAATCTTCTAACTCCTTTTGATAGCCTTCATAAATTCTCTTGTTTTCTTTCCTGTCCTGTTCTTTTTTTCTATTTTCTGCTTCTTGTTGCTCTCTTTTCTTATGTTTTTCCTCTAAATTTTTCTCTATTTCTTCCTTTTTTTGCTTAAGTTCTTGCAGATTTTTTTCTTGGTTCCATGCTTCGCTTTTGCTTAATTCTTGCACTTTAAATTCTACCGCTTCTATCTTGGCATCTGTCTCTTCCAATTGTTTTGCTAACTGACTTACTTCTTCTTTATCTTTTTGAATTTTATCTTGCAACGTTTTTTCTTCATTTAGCAAGTCTTTATATTTCTTAGTTTCTTGCACATATTGCTTTGCTTTATGAAATAAAACACTTTCATTGTATTTTTTATAGTCCCCCATAATGTTGTTAATGGCCTTTTGACTATCTTTTAAAAACTTTAATTGTTCTTTTGTTTTGTTCATATTTTCGATAGATTCTGAAACAGGTCTTAAATCTTCGTCAGATAATCCTTGTAGAGAATTCGACATAATTTCCAATACAGTAGATGGTCTAAATCCTTCTCCTTTAGAAAGCTTCGGTGTTCTAATTTCTATTAAAAGTTTGATAAATTCTTCATATTCTTCTATGGTTTCAAAATGAAAGATAGCATCATTTACCATTTCCATATATTCTTTTTGCGTTTCTACCAAAGTTCCACCTAATCCGATTCTATTTTTTAATTCTAGTTTTGTTAGCGGAATTTTATTGTCTATCTCTTTATATAAGAAAAAATCCTTTCCTATTCTTCTTCCATCATTAATTAAAAATCCCCAAAAGTTAATAGGTTGTCCTCTTTTTCCTCTTAGCCCCATTCCTATCGAAATATATTGGTTTGTTTCCTTTTTACAAAATTCCATATATAAATAACTTGTATTTTCTTCTTTGATATTATCTCCATACCCCAATACATAATCCTCTATTTTTCTAGCTTTATTGCCAAATGGGTCAAGCCTTTCTGGTGTTTTTTTGCCATCTAATAGTAAAGGAATAAAACTCTGCATTGTAACACTTTTTCCAGAGCCATTTGTCCCTCTTAATATCATTCTTCCTTCTGAAAATTCAAACTCTTCTTCGTCATACCACCAGTAATTTAAAAGCCCTATTTTATTAATTTTCCATCTGCTATCCATTTTTTCTCCTTCTCTTTCTCCCTTTTTTTCTTTCTTTTTACCCTTTTGGGGCTTTTCCTTTTTGCTTTTGCCCCTTTAGTTTTTTTGCTTTTTCCCTTTCTCTATTGCTTTTTTATCATTTCGCTCTAGCTATTCTAAAAGCCTATCTCTATTTACTATTCTTGTTTTTCCTAAAGGTACCTGTTATTATTCGATTTTAAATTTCCTCTTCTTGCATAAATTCTTTAGGATATCTCCCACTAATTTTAAAAGTAATTGGCATCACTCTATATTGTTTCTCTTCTTTTCTTATCATATCGTATTCTTCCATAAAATCATAAACTTGTGATTCTAACTCTTTCTCATCCATTTCTCTATATTCCTTACTAAAACCTCTTCCATATTCTTGTTTCACTTTTTTTACCAATTGAGAAAATTCTATTTCTGAAATGAGAATGGTATCATCTGCTTCTTTTGTGAGCTTGCCTGCTTCTAACATATGAATGAAAATAGTATTAAAAAATACCACTACATCTGAGATAGCTTTGTTAGGGGCAGGAAATACATTTTTAAAAGGTTCATGTTCTGCTAGTAAAATATAGGCTCCATTTTTATGTATTTCTAAGCTAGAATCCAACATTTGGTCTACATCTTGTGCAATGGTATTCTTATATTGCTTGATATACAGATAATCTTGGTCATCTTTTTTCTCATTATATACCACATTTTCTGTAAATAACCTTCTATATCAATGTCAACAACTTAACTTAAAAATAAACTATCCAAAAAAAAGAAAAGTAGTCAATTATAATGATAAATTTATTTATCTATCAATGACCACTTTTCTTTTTTATATAAAATTGCACAAAAAATCCCTATTTCAATAGTGCTCTAGTTTTATGTTTATCACTTACGTTTATTATAATTGTATAAATTAAAACGTAGCTCCTTGATTAGAATGATACTTGTTGGATATAATAAATTTTCTTTCTGTTGAAATTCTATTCTCTCTTATCACACTAACATATTTTGCCATTTCTTCTACTAATTCTTCAAATTGCTTTGTTGCTATTTTTTTATCTTCTATTAACATTATCCTTATAAATTGTTCTTTATATAGTCCTATTGCCTTATTCTCATTTATTTGATATTCATGCTTTAATTTTTTTTCATTATTTTTACTTATTAATATTTGGTTTCCCTCTTTTAACATATCTTGCAATTGATTATATACTAGCACTTGTGCATATGTATCTTGATATACAAATACTGGCAATTTCCCAGTGAATTTTTCTATTTTTAGTTTGTTCTTTATGCTATTATAACCTTCTTCTATTTTCCATCGTGCATGATATATTTCATTAAAATCCTCCTTATCAAATTTGTTTGTTAATATATTTGTAATTAAGGTTTCTGTTTTTCCTGTATTTAATTTTATATTGATAATCCTTAACTTAATTCCTTCTTTATCTTTTATTTTTTTATATACTTCTGGATTTTTCTTCATAAAATGATATTTTCTATAACTTGTATATTTGATTTCTATTATTTCATCATCTTTGCTCATTTGCTTTCTTTCATTCATATAATCATTTACACTTAATCTCATTATAAATTTGGCATGTTTCTCATTTAAAAGTTCGTATAGTTCTATGGATGGATAATTTCTATCAAATACAAATAAATTTTTTTGTTTATCATTGATTTTTAGACATTCTTCTATATTCTTTTTAGCTAACTTACTCTCATATGTTGTTGCTTTGTCTACTTGTACATCTCCAAAAAAATTATTATATACATCATATGCTCCGCTCATTAATGCTCTGGCTACTTTATCTTTTCCTTTCCCACCAGGTACTGTACCAAAAAAATCTTTATTTTGCATTGTGTTTGGTACCTCTTCTTTAGAACCATCTATTGCCCATACAACATACCCTTTATATTTTTTTACATATTTTTTTTCATGATAGAAATCTTTTAAATATCCTTGATTTAAATATTTAAATATCTCTGGATTTAATTTTCTTCTCTGTTTTAAATATGCTTCGTCTGAATACCCCACAAATTGACCACCTTTTTTATTTATTTCATAATCTCTTATTTCAAAACTAACATTTCTTCCTTGTTTATTTAATGTCATCAATAGTATATCTGAGAAAGTTATTTTTCGATTTCTAGCAAATGTATTTGTAGACATATTGTTTCTACATAATTTTTTTGTTGATTCACTAAATATTTTGTTTCTTAAATAGTTTTTTCTTCGGATTATAGATTTTTTCATACACAACCCTGCTATTATTATATCAATCCTATAACGGATATTCAATCTTTTTTCTTAAGTTGTTGACATTGCTTCTATATACCCTTTGTCTTCTTTCAATACCTTTATCCTGTTCTAGCCCTAATTGCTCTTGTTCATATATATCTGTGTATAAATTACAATCCGTAATATTACTTGTAAAATTTCTTACAAAATATTTGGATACCCCTGTTACTTCATAAAGAACATCATTTTCTATATTTTCTGCAAATTTATTTTCATCTCCATCATATAATTTTATAAAACCTAAATCTCGTATGTATTTTAATACTCTTACCATTGCTTGCCTTTGTTTAAACAAGTTAAAATCGATTACCACTTCTCCTAAATGGATTTGCATACTTTCACTTTGAATGTAATCGATTAATTGAGACAGAATAAACTGTTCTTTTCTTGACTTTTCTTCTAGAAATATTAATATTAAGCATAAAAATACATATTCCAGCTTGCTAGAAAATTCTTTTATGCCCATAAATGTTTGAGGAATTCCTGGAATTTTTTCTAATTTAATAAGATAAGGATTAATAATTAATTTATACCCTAATTTTTGTTTAATAAAATTGACGGTTTTGTCATCTAGCTCTTTTCTGATTTGTTCGTACTTTTCATTATCTTGGTCATTTAAAATCCAATAATTTTCTAGTAATTCTTCTAGAACTTTCATTTTTTCCTCCTTATTTTAAGTTTCAAATATTAGTTCATATGCAGGCATATCTAAAACACCATCTGTGCATCTTAATTCACACCTTTGTCCATTTTGGGGTATTTTTAATTGCACTCTTTCTCCATATTCTGTTATAGTTCTTTTGGCTTCATTTTGATTGGCTTGGCTAATCCATTTTAAGATACTTTTTCTGACAACTGGCTCTATTTCAGGCAAATTTTTTATGACCATTTTTCCGTCTACGATGTATTGCCTAATTAGCTTTCTCTCTTCTTCTTTTTGCCTTAAATATTCTTCTATTCTTTGTTTTTTCATTTCTGTTTTATCTTCTATTATGGTTCTTTCTTTTTTCTCTTTAAATGCTCTTATTCTAGGTCTTATTTCTATTTCTGCTTTGAGCTCATCTAAAATACTGCTGTTCATATTATCCGTTTCTCTTTCGAAATTTCCTTTTATATGTCTTGTATTTTTCATGCCAAATACCAAACTGGATAGCTTATGTGCTTCCTCTAAAGTATTCGTATTGCAGAACATTTCACATATCTTTTTATATTCTGCTTTTCTGCTATTAATACTTCCCCTGGATTCTGCAATTTGATTTGCAATTCTTGTAATTTTCCTTATAATTTCACTTGTTTTTTCTTCTATGTTTTGTACTTCACTTTCTCTTCTTTCGTCTCCAATAAACCATTTCTTTATATTTTCCCATTTTCCCCTATTTCTATCTTTCACTTCCTGCTCTGGAACTTCTTCCTCTAATTTATCAATTCTTACTACTTTACTTTGTGCTTGCCAAACTTTTTCTAGTATCTTCTCTTCTACTTCTGGCTTTACCTCTCTTAATATTTTTTCAATTTGATAAGAATTATCTTGCAATGCTTTTATAAATTCTCGTAAATACATAACTAAATCATTTTTTCTAGCTATAAATTTTGAGCTTTGGGCTATTTCTTCCATTTTTATATTGTAGAAAGACCTAATATATCCTTGGTAGTTATCATTTAATCTTTTAAAATCTGCATTTAAATTCTCCCACCAACCATTTACTTTTGTTTCGTTTTCGTTTGCGATAGAATTTATTTGTGCTATTTCGTCTTTTATCCTCTCAATTAACGTTGGCTCTAGGGATGCACCCTCTATATGTAAATTTTCAAGTTCTATTACTAAGCTTTCTATTTTTACGGCAAAATCTGTTAATTGATATCGATATTTTTTGTTTTTGAATTCTTCCAACGTATAGGCTACAGATGTATCCTGTATGGCAATTAGATTTTTCCACTCGGTAAGTGCAGACAAATCGCTATCGCACTGTTCCAATGTATAATCCTCAAAGCCTTGCTTTCCTACAAATTGGTTAAATACATCTTCTCTGTACAGCATAAAATTCATTTTTTGATTTTGTAAATAAAAAAAACGCAAAATTGGTCTGTACCTTTTTGTGTTTTCTTTCGTTAGATATGCTGTTTCTGAAATTGGTTTTGTTAATTTATCTGTTATTTCCATTTTTGTTCCTCTGATTCTTCTATTTTTATTTTTTATTTCTATTCCTTCTATTTTTTATTTAGGATAACGCTTTGAATTTACATAAGTATTGTACTATATATTTACTTATTTGGCAAGTTTATTTTTGGATTTATTTGGGAATTTTTTAAAAAATTGCTGAACTGTGACTCTAAATAGAAAATTAATAAACAATTTAAAATCCGCTATTGCGGATTTTTTTGTTTTTTCTTCTTTATTTTACTTTAATTTCTTTTGCTTTTATTTCTTTTGGTTTGTTGCGCTTGCAGTTTTCACTCATTTAACCTGTTATGGAAACGACCATGGCTGTTTTTATTGGATTTGCTGAATTTTTTATAATTTGATTTCTTATATACCTAAAAATAGCATTATAGCACTCTATGATAATTTTACCATCCGATAAAAATATGATAATATCTGCAAAGGCTGTTAGTCCATCTGTAAGGTAGGAAACATCATTCGTTACAATACAGCCTTCTAGAAATTGAAAATTTAGATATTTCTTTTGTTCAGCTATTTCCATAAGTTCGGCATATTTTTTATTTTCTAACTCTTTTATACAAGCATTATTACTTATTTTTTCTTCTGTATTTTCTTCTGCTATCTCTAATTGCTCTTCTATAAATTTGATAGCATATTTTTCCATAATATCTTCTTTTAAATCTAAAATTAGATACTTTTCTGTTTCTTCTGGTTGATTAAAAATATTTAAATCAATTGATTTTTCTATCTTTTTTAAAACTTTTTCTTTAGGATATCCTTCCTTGTCTATTATTATTGATTTTGCTATTCCAAAACTTAAATATTGTCCCATACTATTCATCTCCTTTTTTCTATATAAATAACATAGGAGAAACTATCTGTCAAAGTTGGTTTTGGTTAAATTTTAGAGATATAAGGGAATTATGAACTAGTTTTATATGGATAGCTAGTTTTTTGACAAAATAATAAATTTTTATTAATAAGTTAACTTTTCGTAGGTTATTTTGTGTTAGGTAGATTGTTTGTGTTGTATTATGTTGTTATATTTTGATTTGATTGGATTACATGCCTATGAAAGAATGAGAGAGTCAATGTTTGAAAGGTTGGGGTTATGAGAGTATTATCAGCGATTTTTGAATTTTATTGGAATTAATAGTTTTTGCTTATATTTCAATGGTTTCATTGATTTTTAAGTTTGTATTTTTAAGTGATTTTAAGTCAATTTTGGGTACTTTTGTCCCCATTGCGTCCCCAAGATTTTAAATTTTGTATATCACATTGACTAAAAGTTCACTCAATATATCGTTTTGATATATATATATTAATTTTATAAAATTGG
>CALXAS010000037.1 GCA_944386315.1 uncultured Clostridia bacterium
ACAGTAGGAATACCAATCGCAATAACAGGAATTCCTAGACTATCCTGCGTAATTTCCTTTCTCTTATTTCCTACCCCTGCACCTGGTACAATTCCTGTATCAGAAAGTTGAATAGTACTACTAATTCTCTCTATACTCCTAGAAGCTAATGCATCAATCACAATTAATAGTTTTGGTTTTACATTATCTACTACTCCTTTTATAATTTCTACTGTTTCTATTCCTGTAGTTCCTAATACTCCTGGTGCTATAGCACTTACTGGTCTTGCATTTTCGTCTATATACTGTGGCAGATATTGTATAATATGCCTTGTTACTTCTATGTTTTTTACTACATTTGGTCCTAAAGCATCTGGCGTTACTTCTTCATTTCCTAATCCCACAATTAAAATATCCTCTTTTGACTGTATTTTATTTTCTACCAATTGCTTAATTTCCTTTGCTAAACTTTGTGCAATATTTTCCATTTCCTCTTCTGTTAGAATATTCATTTTTTGAATGTCTAAAGTAATATAATTTCCTCGTTTCTTACCGAATGGCTTCTTCTCCTTTTTCATTTGTAATTTTTACTCTTGTTACTTTTAGCTTATCTCCCATTTGCTCCTGGGTTGTCTCTATTCCGTCTATCTGTTCTAATTGATTGGCTTTCCTATACAAATCACTTCTCTCATCTGCTAAGTCCGTTCTAAAATTATACATTTTGTTTCCTCCTTTCTGCTTAGTCTTTCCCTTTTTATGTTCATTTATACGAAAAAAACTCCCCATTTTTCTATAAGCTAAGGGGAATTTCTTTATTTTTATTACTCCTAACATTTCACGCTGCACAATAACGACAAAGTACCGCTTCTACTCCAATTTCTAAATCTATCTTTCCTAATTTGGCATCACTATCTAGACAAATTAAGGCTTCTAGCAAATTTCTTAATTCCTTTTCTTTAAAGTAACTCGCCTGTGTTTTATACTTTCCCATTAAAAAAGATTGATTTGGTTTTAAATTCAGTACCTCTGCAGCATTCTTGTTTTCTCTTTCTGCAATTTTCATAAAATATAATTTTTTGAAATGATTATATAGCATAATTAAAATTTTTTGCATAGGTTCTTTTTGGTATAACAAACTTTGTAAAACTTCTAAAGCTTTTTGCATATTTTTCTTACCCAAATTATCTGTCAAATCAAAGATAACACTATCCATTTGAGGTATGCAAAGAAGGTCTATCGCCTTTTTTTCAATTGTGCCACCTTTTCCGGTATATTCAATCAACTTTCTAAGCTCATTCATAGCATCTTGCATATTGCAACCTACTGTTTCTATTAAATACATAGCTACAGCCTCTGGCAAATTTACTTCATATGCTTTTGCTATTGCTTTTAATCTGGCTACCATTTGAGCAGGTTTTAAATAAGAAAATTCTACAGTTATTCCTTGTTTTTCTATCCATTTGTATAGTGCATTTTTATTTACAGTTTCCTCTATAAAAATAAGAACCACCGCTTTTTTCCACACATTTTCGTTTTCTTCTAAATACGTAAGAAGCTTTTGCACCATTGGATTTTCTGTTTTCTTTTTTCCTTCAGTTTGAAACAAACCTGTATTTCTTGCAATAATTAATTTCTTTTCATATCCAAAAGCTGGCGTTTCTATATCACTAATCAAATGAGAAACACTGGTATCATCCATTCGAATTTCATTAATGCCTACTTGTGTTTGCCCAAAAATTTTCTTCATTCTTTTTAAACAAGATTCTAGCAAATAAATTTCTTCTCCATAAAGAAGATAAAGTGGCTCTAATGTTCCCTGTTTTAATTCTTTTTCTAATTGCTCTACTGTTACCAAATTTCTCACCCTTTTCTTTTTGTATTTCTTCTTTATAATTTTTGTGCGAATTTTGCACTATGTGCATGGCAGATTGCCGCTGCCATGCTATCGGTTGTATCATCTAATTTTGGTAAGCTATCTACTTTTAATATGGTTTTCACCATTTTTTGTACTTGTATTTTATCTGCTCGTCCATATCCTACTACCGATTGTTTTATTTGCAAAGGGGTGTATTCGTAAGTTGGCACATTTTTTCTACATCCTACTACTAAGATAACTCCTCTGGCTTGTGCTACATTAATGGCTGTTTTTGCATTATTATTGAAAAATAATTCTTCTACAGAAATAGCATCTGGATGATAGGTATCTATAATAGTCTCTAAATCATTATTTATTTTTAGCAAACGAAGAGGAAAAGATTCCCCTGCTTTTGTTAAAATGGCTCCTGATGTAATTAGTTTAAAGTGATTTCCTATATAATCGATAATGCTATATCCAGTAATTGCAAATCCTGGGTCTATTCCTAATATTCTCATTTTTTCTTTTGCCTCATTTCTTTGTTTTTCTTCACTGTTTTGTATGAGTTATCATTATCTATTCTATTCGCAGATTATCCCTCTTTTGGGGTATTTTCTAATATAATACGAAATACTTCTGCAATGCTCCACGCTTGTTGGAATGCTCCTTTTGCCTCATAAGGTCTGCAAGAGTCGTAAATTTCGTGAATTCCTCCTACTGTTTTTCCTTCATAAAATTCTTTAATAAAGGTTTTCTTTACATCTTCCACAAATGCTTTATATTGCTCTTCGTATTTCTTTTTTTCTTCTTTATTTTTTTGCGCTTCTTTTACTTTTTTAAGCGCATCATAATAAATCCCTAATAACCATGGCCATGTAATTCCTTGATGATAACTCATATCTCTTCTGAATGGGTCTCCTTCATATACTTCTATGTAATTTTCTTCTCCTTTTGCTAGTGTTTTTAGTCCATGGCTATTTAATAATTTCTTGGTTACTGTCTCCAACATTTCTTTTGCTATATCTGAATTTGGATCTAAAACTGGATAGGTAAGTGACAAACTAAATAATTGATTTGGTCTTATTTTAGAATCTCCTAGTACATCGTACAAGCATTTTCTTTTTTTGTTATAGAACTTTTCTACAAAAACATTTTGACATTTTGTCGCCATTTTTCCATATTTGGTTGCCATCGCTTTTTTGCCCCATGTACTTTCTAATTCTTGCATAATTTTTAAAGCATTGTACCACATACTATTGATTTCTACCACTTTTCCATTTCGTGGTGTAACAGCATATTCTCCTATTTTTACATCCATCCATGTATTTTGTGTGGTTGGAGTTCCTGAAACAATTAGCCCATCTTCATCTAAATAAATATTGTTATTATCTACATCAATTCCTGCTGCATAAGAAGCTATAATTTTCTCTAAAACAGGATACATTTCTTCTTTTACAAATGTCTCATCATTCGTATAACGAAGATATTTTTTTGCCTGCTCAAACAATAAAAGAGAAGCATCCACACTATTATAGAGTGGTCTATTGTCATAACCAGAATACCCATTTGGCACAAGTCCAAATTTTACATCTTTCATACAGGTTTGCAAGATTTCTTTTGCTATCTTATATTGCTTTGTTTTTAGCAAAAGCCCTTCAAAAGCAATAAGCGTATCTCTTCCCCAGTCTAAAAACCATGGATATCCTGCAATTACTGTATGTAATCCAAAAGAAGGTCTATATACAATAAAGTTATCTACAGCAATCATATAATTTTTCATTAAATCTTTATAATCTTTATCTTCTATTTCTTTTCTTCCCACTCTTGTTAACTCTGAGTCGTATAATAATTCTGATATTCTAGCAATTTCATTACTAATTAATATTTTCGCATTGATTTCTTCGATATTTTCCTCTAAAGATGCTACAAAAGTAATTTCTTTTTGTTCATTTGGACCAATTTCTATTTCATAAGAACCTGGAATAGCATGATTTTCTTCTGGATTGAAACCTCTTTTTTCTTCTTGCAAATAGAACATATTTTGAAAGCTATTATTTTCATAAGAAATATAATTTCCTTCTGAACAATATAGATAAATTGGAAATTGTGCGTTGTCATCTACAATTACTTTTGCCTTTGTTTTGCTTACCTTTTGCTCTATGTGGAAAGTGTGCCTAAATGTATCTCCATGAAAATCTCTAAAATTTAAGATAGGAGTTAGCGTAAGTTTCGTTTCATGATTTGGATTATCTATTTGATAATACACACATACTGTATTTTTTCCATATTCCATACAAATATATTTTTTTATCATGACATCTTGCACTTGATAAGTAAAAATAGGGATATATTCTTTTTCAAAGCTTTTTAAATGGGTATATCCTCGTGAAATATAATTACGACAAACATTCGTATATAAGTCGTACTGATTTCCATCGATTGTAATACTCTCATCCAATTTGGACAATAATAAATATCTTCTGGCAGGTGGAGTAAGTGGAGCCACAAGTAATCCATGATACCTTCTCGTATTAGCTCCTAATATGCTAGAACTTGCAAATCCCCCTATTCCATTTGTGATAATCCACTCTTTGGCTAAACCATCTTTTAATTCTATCTTTTCATATTTCATTTGTTTTTCTCTCCTTTTCTTTTGCTTTTTCCCTATTTCTTCTTACTCGCTGCTTGTTTTGCTTTTTTTCTTTTTATTGCTTTTTCGTCACTTTCTTTGATAGAAAGAATTCTATCTTGATATTTTTCTGCAAATTTACTAGTTCTTCTATTTTCCTTACTTTTGCTTACTTTTTTCTTTTCATTCTTTGCTTTCTTTCCGGTTTCTTCTTTTAATTTTTTCTTTGTATCTTTTAATCTAGAATTTAACATGAGATATTGTGCATCATTTTGCATATCTCTAAATTTCATATCTTCACAAACTAATTCAATAATAGCAGAAGCAATAGCATCTGGATTATGACGAATATATTCTCCATCTATGTAAGATAAATTTCTTTGTATTAATTTTACTCCTTCTTCTTTTGCTTTGGTAGCATCTTGTTCCACTAAATCTTTGCCTTCTTTGTTATATCTTCTCACAAATTCTGGTACAATTTCTCCAGTATCGTAAATACAATAGTCGAAAATATCTTTTCCAGCATGCTCTTGAATCGCCTTTATGTGGTCTGATAAGGTATAGTTATCTGTTTGTCCTGGCTCTGTCATAATATTGCTAATATAAATTTTGAAGCCCTTATTTTCTTTAATGGCTTTTGCTACTCCTTTTACTAAAAGGTTAGGAATTACATTGGTATATAAACTTCCTGGTCCTATAATAATAGCATCTGCATTTTGGATTGCCTCTATTACTCCTGGTGCCGGTGTACAATTGGATGGATTAATAAAAATACGGTTAATTTTACTAATTTTATCGCTCACTACTTCTGGAATTTCTCTCTTGCTTTTTATTACGGTTCCATCCTCTAACTCTGCACAAATATCAATTGCCTCTAGGGTAACAGGAAGTACTTTTCCTGTAATATTTAGTACATTTTTAGAGGCCTCTATGGAAGAAGAAAAGTTGCCGTAGATTTCACGCATTGCTAATAAATAAATATCTCCAAAGCATAGATTTTTTAGTCTTCCTTCTGTAAACTCATAATTTAGAATACTTTTCATTGCCGCTTCTTCTGAAGATAAAGCCACCAAACTATTTTTTATATCGTCTAAAGGCAATAGTTCTAATAGCTTTCTAGAATCTGTTGCTTGTTCTCCATAATCCGATACGGTTACAATGGCTGTTAAATTACTTGTATAATTTTTTAGCCCTTTTAATACAGAATCTAATCCAGAACCTCCACCTATTACCACAATATTTGGTCCTTCATCATACACCTTTTTATTAAAGATTAAAGATTTTACTTTGCCTGTTTTTGCCTCATTTCTTGTATCGGTCTCTTGTACTAACATTTCTAATGTTCTTTTTTGAATAAAAACAATACTAACAATTACTAAAGTAAATCCGATCACAAAAGTAGCAATAATATACGCTAAATCTAAGAACTCTAGCTTATCTCCCACTAACAATTTTGTCATGCCATAGCAAGCTAGAAAAATTCCTAGTAAGATGACAATAAACCATCTTTTCATTTTTGCTTCCCCTTTAAACCATTTTAAAAAGCCTTTCATATTTTCATTCAATCCTTTCTCTTATTCCTCTCCTACTACTTCTACTTCTAATTCCACTATTTTACCAAACTTTTCAAATATCACTTTGATAATATAATCTACTAAATCTAATACATCTTTTGCTGTTGCATTTCCTGTATTCACAATGAACCCTGCATGCTTTGTAGAAACCTGTGCTCCCCCTATTTGATATCCTTTTAATCCTGCCTCATCAATCAACTGTGCTGTTACAAAATTCCTTCCTCTTTTAAAAGTACTTCCTGCACTTGGCATTTCTATGGGTTGCTTTTCTTTTCTACTAGCATTTAATTCTTCCATCTTTCTTTTAATTTCTTCTGCATTTCCTTTTTCTAGAGATAATTTCGCTGATAAAATAATTTCCTTTTCTTCCATAAATCTACTATGTCTATAAGAAAATTGTAAATCTTCTCCCTTTTTCGTTTGTATTTCTCCATTTTCTTTGAGTGATGTTACTTCTGTTACAATATCTTTCATTTCTTTCCCGTAAGCTCCCGCGTTCATTCGGATAGCTCCTCCTATTGTACCAGGAATTCCTGCTGCAAAGCTAAAACCTTCTATTCCTTCCTTTTGTAATTTGCTAGCAAGCATGCCCAATTTCACACCACTATCCACTTGTATTTCTACCCTTCCATCTTCCGTCTCTTGCATATTTATATGGTCCATGCCTATTTGTATGGTAATTCCTCTTATTCCTTTATCTCTTACTAAAAGGTTGCTCCCATTTCCTATGATAGTAATCGGAATTTCTTTTTCCTTTGCATATTCTATAACACCTTTTAGTTCCTGCTGTGTTTTTACTTTTACAAAAATATCTGCCACTCCTCCTATTTTAAAAGAAGTATGCTTTTTCATGTCTTCGTTTTCTTTTATCATTAGCTCTGGTAATTTTTTACGTAAGTCCTTTGCTATTTCTTGCTTTTCCATTTTCTCACCTCTTATTGCTAATATATGGTCTGTCTATCTTTTTCATGTGTTTTATTGTATCATTTTTCCTTCTATTTTACAACCCTGATTTTTTGTAAAATTTTGCAAAAATCCTTGCATTTTTTGTAGAATTTTGTATAATAACTGTAGAAAAAGATAGGTCTATCCTATTATTTTATTTTTATTTGATTTACGAAAAGAAAAAACTTGCATTTTCGCAAGCTTTTTTCTTTTGTTTGTTAATTTATTTCGCACAAATCTTTTACTACCTCTCCTGCTATTATTAGCCCTGCTACAGATGGCACAAAAGAAATACTTCCCGGTACTTGTTCCTTTCCGCTACTTACAACTTGTATAGGTTCTTCTTTTGAAAAAACTACCTTTACCTTTTCTATATTTCTCTTTTTTAATTCTTTTCTCATTACCTTTGCCAGAGGGCACACCGATGTTTTGCTAATATCTGCTACTTCAAATTTAGTAGCATCTAATTTATTTCCCGTTCCCATACTAGAAATAACAGGTATTTCTAGTTGTTTTGCTTCTTGTATAATTAAAATTTTAGCAGTTACCGTATCTACTGCATCTACCACATAGTCCACGTTTTTTTCTAAAATATTTTCTGGATGTCCTGGTAAATAAAAGGTATCGTAAATTTCTACTTTCGCTTCTGGGTAAATTTCTTCTACTCTTTCTTTTGCCGCTTCTACTTTTTTTCTGCCTATGGTTTTTGTGGTTGCTAACAACTGTCTATTTAGGTTGGATAAGTTAATAGTATCATTATCTATCAATATAAATTTTCCTATTCCTGCTCTTACTAGGCCTTCCAATACGTAAGAGCCAACTCCTCCTAAACCAAAAATGAATACCTTTTTCTCTTTTAACAATTCTTGTTTTTCTTTTCTTATTAATAATTCGTTTCTTGCAAATTGTGACTCCATTTTTCTTCTCCTCTTCATCTCAATTCTATTGGAAACTTTTTAAAAGCTGTCGGCATAGCATATTTTTCTTCCAGCTGTTTTTTGGTTACCCATTCCCAATTTGTATTTATTTCTTTTACCTGTATGTAATAGGCTACCATATTCCATTGTTTATGCGTAAAAATATGCTTGCTATGACGTTTCTCTTGCAAAGTAAAGTTTTGTATTTTCCATTCTTTTAAAATAGAAGCTATTTCCTCTTCTTTCTTTTTTCCTTCCACATGTGGAAATTCATACATGCCTGCTAATATTCCTTCATCTGCTCTTTTTTGAATAGCTACTTTATCTTCGTGTTGCACTATAAATACTGTTTTTTCTTCTATTTTTCTTTTTTGCTCTTTTATCCTAACAGGAATTTGATTTACCTCATTTTCTTTTAGCGCCTTACATATATTTTGAATAGGACATTGCTGGCAAAGTGGTTCCCCATTTGGCAGGCAAATGATTTCTCCTAATTCCATAAGCGCTTCGTTCCATTTGCCTGCTTCTTCTGGCATATTGTCTTGCAATAACTTTGTTATTTTCCTTTTCGTTTCTGGTAATAGCACATTTTCTTTACTACCTATCACACGAGAAATAACTCTTAATACATTTCCATCCACCGCCGGTACTTTTAATCCAAAACAAATAGAGCCAATTGCTCCTGCAGTATATTCTCCTACTCCTGGTAGCTTTTGTAGTTCTTCCCATTTGTCTGGCATTTTCCCATCGTATTTTTCCACTATCATTTGAGCCGCTTTTTTTAGGTTTCTAGCCCTATTGTAATAGCCTAATCCTTCCCATAATTTTAGTAATCTTTCCTCTTCTACTTTTGCTAAATCTTCTATGGTTGGTAGTTGCATAAGAAATCTCTCATAATATTTCTTTACCGCTTCTATCCTTGTTTGTTGTAGCATAACCTCTGATAGCCATACATGATAGGGATTAGGAATCTTCTCTCTCCATGGCAGAATTCTTTTATTCTTCTCATACCAATCCAAAAGTGGTACTATCATTTGCTTTATTTTTTCTTCCATCTTTTACCTCATTTTTTATCTCATTTTTGCCCACTTTTTGCCTTTATTGTAACTTGCATTTTAAAGAAAAAACTATGTATTTGCCTTGTAAGAACAATCATACATAGTTTTGTTTTGGCGGAGTGGGTGGGATTCGAACCCACGGGCCGGGAAATCCGACTACTACAGTTCCAGTGTAGCTCGTTATGACCACTTCGATACCACTCCTTATTTTGACCTTTTCTATTATACTATATTTTTAAGCGTTAGACAAGAGTAATTTGCAGAAAATTTTGGTTTGGCTGACATACGAATGTAAATATTTTTGTAGTATATTCTTCAAGTCTTTATAATAATTATTTTTCTTTATTATACTTACACGTTCCGCAAACCTTCTCACAGTCAGGATATAAATTGTATATTCTTTTCTTAATTTCTGTTGAATTCATTCCGAAGAATTGCCATTACAGTTTCAAAACACTCTCCATCATCTATTTTTTTGTTTCTTAATGGGCAATTATGTATATTATTTTCCATGATTTAACACCTCTAGTTTTATCATTATCTATATTAACACAATTCTAAAACGCTTTTCTATCATTAACATTAATCGGATAAGTTTTACTATTATGTAAAATAATACAATTCTAAAACTAATAACTTCATCTTGCAAGTGTTCTAATATTTTAACAATTCTTCATTTATTTCTTTAATTCTCGAACTAATTGTTGAATACCTTTCAGTTTCTTGTTCCGATAAGGCTATTTTTTTTATTTCTTCATCAAAATTCTTTTCTTGAATTTCTTTTTCTAATTCTTCCAATTCATTTTCTAAATTAGTCCACTGTTCTTTTGCTTCTTGATATTCCTCTATGTGTTTCTTTAAATTTTCTATTTCTTTTGTATATTTTTCCTTTATGCTTTCTTTTTTGGCTGAATCTGCTTTTAATGTTAATTCTTCTATTAATTTATTAGTTGCTTCTATATTTACTGCTCTAGTAGCTTCTTTTATCCTTCTTATTTCATTTTCCAATTGTATTTTCTTTGCAGTCAATTCTTGCTGTTCATATTTTAATTTCATCAGTTCTTCTTCTCTATTAGAATATATCTTTTCTTCTTCTATTAACCTATTCTTTTCTTCTATTAATTTTTCTTTTGCTTCATTTTTATTCTCATTTTCTATTTTGCTATTTGTATCTTTTAATTCAGCCATTGTAGTTACCACTTTTTTTGTCGAATTTGCTTTTTCTGATACCTTATTTTCTTTGTTAGATTCATTTTTTTCCGCTATTGTTTGTGTTTCTTCTATTTCATTTTCTTGTTTTACGATTAATTCTTCTTGTACTATTTGAGGCTGTTCTGTGTTTAAATTATTTATTTTTTGTTCTTCTTTTATAGTTTGACTTGTCTTAATAATAGCTTCTTCCGTTTTTTTATTAGTATTGGTTATCATAAAATTATATACTCCTATAGTAACAATCCCAACTGTTGCTATAGTTCCTACAAACCAGTATGGTTTAACCCCTTTAAATTTCATTAAATCGCCTCCGTTAAGATAATACCATCATTCTACAAATTATGCAACTTATCTTTTTCTTTATTATTTTTATTAAATAATATTGCTATTTTTCTAACAATCCATATTATCCCCTAGACTATGTATTTATAAAAATAATATACTCGTTTTGCTACTATCTAAAATAACACAATTCTAAAACAACAGAATCGTAAGTGCGTTTTGTTTTTCTGTTTTATTACTATCTAAAATAACACAATTCTAAAACCTAGTGGATAATTTTTTCCGTGGACAAGTTGTTTTATTACTATCTAAAATAACACAATTCTAAAACTCATAGCTAAGATGTTTGAGCCGTCAACAAGTTTTATTACTATCTAAAATAACACAATTCTAAAACTTTTTATTATCTTAATATATACTACATACGGTTTTATTACTATCTAAAATAACACAATTCTAAAACGATTGTTCATTATATGTTAATACGTATTGCGTTTTATTACTATCTAAAATAACACAATTCTAAAACCAGGAGAGTACATGACGGAATTATAAGCAAGTTTTATTACTATCTAAAATAACACAATTCTAAAACCTTCTATTATCAAAATACATAAAGTCTGCTGTTTTATTACTATCTAAAATAACACAATTCTAAAACATAAGGTCTATTATTGATATTAGGTAACTTGTTTTATTACTATCTAAAATAACACAATTCTAAAACATAAGAATATTGCAACTATAACAAAAGTAAGTTTTATTACTATCTAAAATAACACAATTCTAAAACGAAAGGAGAATAATAAAAATGGTTATAAAAGTTTTATTACTATCTAAAATAACACAATTCTAAAACAAACATTTGTTACAAAAGCAAGAGAACTATGTTTTATTACTATCTAAAATAACACAATTCTAAAACCTCAAATTTCAGATTTACGGTTAATGACTCCGTCTGTGTTATTTTAGATACCTTTTATATGAAAAAATCGTCAAAATTTTCATCAATTATCATATTACTTTCATATTCTAATTTATCATAAGAATTTCTTTCTATTATTAATAAATTAATATTATTATATAATGAATATTTATATAATTCAACTAATTCTACATCTGAATTTTTTCGTTTGTAACACTTTTTTTAATTTAATAAAAAAATAAACACATATTTTTATGTAAATTATGTCGCT